>NZ_LARL01000046.1:16881-24953 GCF_000980295.1 Odoribacter sp. N54.MGS-14
AGGCCTGTATTCTAACCAGCTGAACTACCGCACCAAAATTATTTTCATCATTTCAAAAAAGCGGTGCGGACGGGACTCGAACCCGCGACCCCAGGCGTGACAGGCCTGTATTCTAACCAGCTGAACTACCGCACCAAAATTATTTTCATCATTTCAAAAAAGCGGTGCGGACGGGACTCGAACCCGCGACCCCAGGCGTGACAGGCCTGTATTCTAACCAGCTGAACTACCGCACCAAAATTATTTTCATCATTTCAAAAAAGCGGTGCGGACGGGACTCGAACCCGCGACCCCAGGCGTGACAGGCCTGTATTCTAACCAGCTGAACTACCGCACCTTTTTTCATTTATGCATCAAACAACCACTGTTGTTCTCAATTGCGAGTGCAAATGTAGGACGTTTTTTTGAATCTGCAAATATTTTATCAAAAAAAGAGAAGAAATTTTGTAGAAATTATTTTGTAGCTGTAATAAGAAATTCAGAATGAGAAGGTTGAAGAGAACAATGAGAGATGGAAAATAAATCTTGGGAAAAAATGTGCTTTTTTGACTTTTTCATTAACTTTGGCCTTAGTTAAAACAAATAATAAACTGGATTTGTTTTCAGGTTAGTCCGGTGACAGACTAATGTGTAAATATTTAAAATTATTAAATCTAAATCATTAATAATGAACGTACCAGCAGAATTAAAGTACACCAAAGAACACGAATGGATTCGTGTAGAAGGTGAGGAAGCAGTTGTAGGAATCACAGATTATGCTCAAAGTCAATTGGGCGATATCGTTTTCGTTGAATGTGAAACAGTCGGAGATGCATTGGAAGCAGGTGAAACTTTCGGTACCGTTGAGGCTGTGAAAACTGTTTCTGATCTTTATTTACCGGTGGCAGGGGAAGTGCTCGAATTTAATGAAGAGCTCGAAGGTGAACCTGAATTAGTGAATAAGGATCCGTATGGAAAAGGATGGATTGTAAAAATTAAAATCAGTGATGAGACTGAACTGGATGGGCTGTTGAATGCTGATGCATACAAAGCGATAATTTAAGTCCTTGGAATGAGATAATTAAGGCTGTATTACGTGTAAGTAATACAGCTTTTTTATGTATATTAGGCGGACTAACTGATTTTTTATAATTTTGAATTTCTATTGAAATGAAATCTAAAATTTAAAGATATGACTTTGATAAAATCAATTTCGGGTATCCGGGGAACTGTCGGTGGTTGTCCCGGAGATAATCTTACCCCGCTGGATATCGTGAAGTTTGTTTCTGCCTATGCAACCTGGCTGAAGACAGGTGCCGGGAAAAAAAAGGCTAAAATAGTTCTGGGTAGGGATGCCCGGGTGTCGGGCGATATGTATGCCAAATTGGTGGCTGCAACATTGACGGGTTTGGGACACGATGTGGTCAATATCGGTTTAGCCACGACGCCGACAACAGAGATTGCTGTGACTGCTGAGAAAGCGGATGGAGGTATCATTCTGACAGCCAGTCATAATCCAAAGCAATGGAATGCGCTGAAATTATTGAATAGCCGGGGAGAATTTTTATCGGCAGCCGATGGGGAACAAGTCTTGAAATTGGCGGCAAAAGAAGAGTTCGAGTATGCTGAGGTGGATGAGTTGGGTACTGTTGTAGAAAAGGATTATACCCCATATCATATCAATCAGGTGCTGGCGTTAAAATTAGTGAATCGGGATGCGATAGCTCAGGCTGATCTTAAAATTGTCGTGGATGCGGTAAATTCGGTAGGAGGTGTTGTCATTCCGGCTTTATTGCGGGCCTTGGGGGTAAAAGAGATCATTGAATTGAACTGTGAGCCTACCGGACATTTTGCTCATAATCCGGAACCGATTCCTGAAAACCTGACTCAGATTGCTGCTAAAATGAAAGAATCCCGTGCAGACCTGGGAATCGTGGTCGATCCGGATGTCGATCGGCTGGCTTTGATCTCCGAGAACGGTGAAATGTTCGGTGAAGAGTATACCTTAGTGGCAGTAGCTGATTACGTATTGAAACACACCCCAGGGAATACCGTGTCTAATTTATCTTCCTCCAGGGCTTTGAAAGATGTGACAGAAGCTTACGGACAACAATATCATGCTGCGGCAGTGGGAGAAGTGAATGTGGTTGCCGAGATGAAACGAACGCATTCGGTGATCGGTGGAGAAGGGAATGGTGGTGTGATCTACCCGGAAAGTCATTACGGGCGGGATGCTTTGGTCGGAGTTGGATTATTCTTGTCCCATTACGTTGCCCAGAGTAAGAAGATGACCGAATTGAAAAGTACCTATCCGCCATATTTTATCTCGAAGAATAAGATGACCCTTTCCCCCGATATGGATGTAGATAAAATTCTGGAAGGGCTGAAAGAGAGATATGCCACAGAAAAAGTGACAGATATCGACGGGGTAAAAATCGATTTTGCACAAGGATGGGTGCATTTACGGAAATCGAATACTGAACCGATCATCCGTATTTACTCGGAAGCTAAAGACGAGGCTGCTGCCAATCAATTGGCAGAGGAAGTGATTGCCGCAGCTAAAAGTACGTTTTAGAGCGTGAGAAATTGAACTGTAAGCAGTGACCGTAAGGCTTATTTATCGTTTTCCGGATAAACCGGAAAACGATAGGCTGTATATTATTCGACATATAATACCAAGCCTTTCAGGTATTCGCCTTCCGGGTGGTATATGCTTACCGGATGATCTGCCGGTTGGGTTAACTGGTGGAGGATACGTACTTTCCTTCCTGTGTTGGCTGCTGCTGTGAATACGGTCTGACGGAACAGTTCCTTAGTCATGACTTGTGAGCAGGAGAAGGTGAAAATGATCCCACCGGGTTTGACGACTTCAATGCCTTTCCGGTTCAGTTTTTTATATCCCTGGATGGCATTGTTGAGTACATTCTGATGTTTCGCGAATGCCGGAGGGTCTAGAATGATCAAGTCGTATTTATTGTGAGATTGTTCCAGAAATCTGAAAGCTTCTTCTGCAAATGCTTCATGCCGCCTGTCTCCGGGAAAATTGAGTGCTACGTTTTGTTTGGCCAATTCGATCGCCCGGGTGGAGACATCTACGGAATGTACTGATCGGGCTCCTCCCCGCATGGCATAAAAAGAGAAACCTCCGGTGTAACAAAACATGTTTAAGACCTGTTTATTACCGGCATATTTTTCGAGCAGATGTCGGTTTTCCCGTTGGTCGATAAAAAAACCGGTTTTCTGGCCTTCTAACCAGTCGACATTGAATTTTAACCCATTTTCCTGTGCTATAAAATGATCCGCTTTCCCGTATAAGTAACCGTTATGTGGATCGATCGCCGCTTTGTAGGGAAGGGTAGATTCCGATTTATCGTAAATGGCGGTTAATCTGTCTCCTAAAGTTTCGAGTAGGGCCCGGGTGATATTTTCCCGTTCCAGGTACATACCTACGGAGTGGAATTGAACGACAGCAACACCGGCATAATAATCGACGACTAATCCGGGAAGATTGTCGCCTTCTCCATGGATCAACCGGAAAGTATCGTTGTCTGCTCTGTCGGTCAAACCGATAGCTCGGCGCATGTGATAGGCTGCTGTAATTCGTTGTAGCCAAAAAGAATAACCGATTTCTTCATCTTCAAAAGTGAGAATTCGGACTGCGATAGAACCGATCTGGTAATGCCCTGTCGCCAGATATTGATTGTCCGAACTATAGACTCTGACCAGGTCTCCTTCCTGTAATTTCCCCTCTGTTTTGGCGATTGCCCCTGAGAATATCCAAGGATGATAACGAAATACCGAACGGTCTTTTCCTGGTTTTAGTATGATTTTATTCATGAGATGAAGCATAACTGATTACTGGACTGCAAAAATAGATAAAAAACTTTGATCTGTTTCTTTAAAAGTCGATATTATAACCCTAAAACGAACGATTGCGTAATACACAAAGAATATTTGAGAGATAGTTTCTTGTTTTTGTTGGAAAAGTTCTTAAAAATTCATAAATTGCGAATATTGTCGGGGTATGTAATTTTGAGCTGAAGTGCCCCCTAAGAAGTTTAATACGATAAATACAAATAGATGAGACTTAAAGTATTGGGTTCTGCTGAAGATGCTTTGCGTGCAATGACAGAACAATTGATAGAAAAAATGAATATGCGGGGAATCTCTCCGTTCCATTTAGCATTGTCGGGTGCCGGTACGGCCCAACAAATGTTCGGGCTTTGGATTCGGGAATACCGGGAGAAAATAAAATGGGAGCAATTGAGGTTTTATTGGGTGGATGAGCGATGTGTTTCTCCTGATGATGAGGAGAGTAATTTCAAACATGCGGATGAATTGTTGTTCCGGCCTTTGGATATTCCACATGCCCATGTCCATCGTATTCATGGCGAACGGGAGCCTGAAGTAGAGGCCGAACATTATTCGGAATTGGTGAAATGGGAACTACCCGGATATGCCTCTTGTCCTCGTTTTGACGCAATCATTCTGGGAATTGGAGAGGATGGACATACTGCTTCTATTTTTCCTTCAACGCCGGAATTACTAACGGCAAAATGTTGCTATAAAGTATCCCAACATCCGGAAAGTGGACAGAAAAGAATTACAATGACAGGTAGTTTGATATTGAATGCGAAACTACTTCTTATCCCTGTATTGGGAAATGCAAAGACAAGCATTTTACAAAGAGTGATCAATGCAGAAGAAAACTCGGTCCTCCCTGCGGCTTATATTATCAATCATGCGCCGGAAGCGATGATCTTTACAGATTTGCAAGTAAGTCTGGAGTAAAAAAAGCATTTTGTATTCTGAAAGTCATATACCTCGGGTCAGGGTACAAGAAAGAAAGCTAAGTATTTGATAATCCAATACTTAGCTTTTTCTTTTGCTTGAATTTTCCCCACATTTTCCCCACACGTGCAAAAAATATAGCAGTAAGTCATTATTTCTTTTGGTTGAACGTAGTAAATAAGTTACCTTTGAAAAGAAATAAAGCCTATTAAATAAAAGTAATGGAACAAGGTGTTTGGCAAGAAATAGAACTGTTGTACCAGAAGTTTCAAAAACTTGGTATCAGTGAAGCGGTGGACTATGACAAGTACTACCTTTATTCTCTCATTACCCATTCCACAGCCATAGAAGGCTCAACGTTGACCGAACTTGATACGCAGCTTCTCTTTGACGAGGGAGTAACAGCGAAAGGGAAACCGCTTGTGCATCATCTGATGAATGAAGATTTGAAGCAAGCGTATGAACTTGCCAAAACTGAATCAGGCAGTCTTGTACCTATAACTCCTGCTTTTCTGAAAAGGTTGAATGCAATGTTGATGCGTACTACTGGCAGCGTTCACAGTGTGTTGGGCGGCTCTTTTGATTCTTCTAAAGGAGAGTTCCGTCTATGTGGTGTTACGGCTGGTGTTGGTGGACATTCTTATATGAACTATTTGAAAGTTCCTGCTAAGGTGGATGAACTTTGTGCGATTCTTCAAGAGAAGCAAAAGAAAATGGGAACATTTCGGGAACAATACGAATTGAGCTTTAATGCCCACCTTAATTTAGTAACTATTCATCCGTGGGTGGATGGCAACGGAAGAACGGCTCGATTATTGATGAACTACATCCAATTTTGCTATCACCTTTTTCCGACCAAAATATTTAAAGAAGATAGAGAAGCCTATATCCTTTCCTTACGTCAATGCCAAGATGAAGAAACCAATCAGTTGTTCTTGTTGTTTATGGCAGGACAGTTGAAGAAGTCGCTTTCTTTGGAGATTGAAAGGTTTAAAGCTTCGCAAAAGAAAGGATTCTGTTTTATGTTCTGATATTATATTAAGCAAAGAATTACTATTTACGAATTTGGGTAACTTTGTGTAGAATTAAAAAAAGTTTAATATGGACTTGGTGCAAATTTATCATAAAGCAAATATTTTGATTGCTCAGACTTACGGTATAACAGGTGTACCGGAAAAAGGATATGTTATCGTTACTGTTAATAATGTTAGATATATTGTATATTTCTACAAAATAGAAAGTGGCTGGAATATTGAGAAAGTAGAAGAATGCTTATAACTGAATTCTGCCTTTCTTTCCATTATTACAGTTGAAGCTAATTTTTTATGTTTATCTTCTATATAGTTTATGTAAATGTCTAAACAAATTATGTAGCCAATTTCCTTTTTTCTGAAGTTTTACACCAAATATAGCTTCGCACTATTTTTTTATAACGATCAAACGTTTGCTGTATTAGAGAACGTCCGGTCCCGAAGAAATCAAGGAATTGTTTAGGAAGGTTTTTGCGGCTATATGGCCAGAACCGACTACCTATACCTCCCCCCATGATGACACAATAATTATTGCTGTTTGTCATGATATAAAATCGTTTTAAAGTTTCCGCTAATATAGGGCTTATTTTTAGAAAACCATTGTCCGTTATCCCATAAATCGTAGTATATTTATCTTTTTTTGAAAAAAAATGCCGAAAAGTTTGTAGGTATGAAAAAAAGTCGTACCTTTGCAACCGCAATCGAGAAACAAACAATGTTTCAAGAGATGCCCAGATGGCGGAATCGGTAGACGCGCTGGTCTCAAACACCAGTGGATTCACTTCCATCCCGGTTCGACCCCGGGTCTGGGTACGAAAGAAAAAGCTAAGTATTGAATAATCAATTACTTAGCTTTTTCTTTCGTTTAAATTTTCCCCACATTTTCCCCACACGTGCAAAAAAATGTAGCAGTAAGTCATTGTTTTCTTTGGCTGAACATAGTAAATACATTACCTTTGAAAAGAAATAAAGCCTTTTATAGAAAAAAAACGATGGAACAAAGTGTTTGGCAAGATATAGAACAATTATATCAAAAGTTTCAAAAACTTGGTATTAGTGAAGCGGTGGACTATGATAAGTACTACCTCTACTCTCTTATCACCCATTCCACAGCCATCGAAGGTTCAACGCTTACTGAACTTGATACGCAGCTTC
Organism: Odoribacter sp. N54.MGS-14; assembly: GCF_000980295.1. Lineage (NCBI taxonomy): Bacteria > Pseudomonadati > Bacteroidota > Bacteroidia > Bacteroidales > Odoribacteraceae > Odoribacter > Odoribacter sp. N54.MGS-14. The sequence goes on from NZ_LARL01000046.1 coordinate 23,838, forward strand.
TCTTTGACGAGGGAGTGACAGCTAAAGGAAAACCGCTTGCCCATCACTTGATGAATGAGGACTTGAAGCAAGCGTATGAACTTGCCAGAACCGAATCCGACCGACTTGCTCCAATAACGCCTGCTTTTCTGCAACGATTAAATGCAACGCTGATGCGTGCTACAGGCAGTGTACATAGTGTAATGAGTGGTTCTTTTGATTCATCTAAAGGAGATTTTCGCTTATGTGGTGTCACGGCTGGTGTCGGTGGACATTCTTATATGAACTATCTAAAAGTTCCTGCTAAGGTGGATGAACTTTGCGCTATTTTACAAGAGAAGCAAAAGACCGTGGGAACATTACGGGAACAATATGAATTGAGTTTCAATGCCCACCTTAATTTAGTAACCATACATCCGTGGGTCGATGGTAACGGAAGAACGGCTCGGCTATTGATGAACTACATCCAATTCTGCTATCACCTCTTCCCCGCCAAGATATTCAAGGAAGACAGAGAAGCCTATATCCTTTCCTTGCGCCAATGTCAGGACGAAGAAACCAATCAACCTTTCTTGGACTTTATGGCAGAGCAATTAAAGAAATCCCTTTCTTTGGAGATTGAACGGTTCAATGCTTCACAAAAGAAAGGGTTTTGTTTTATGTTCTGATATTATATTAAAATAAGATAAAACAAGGACTACTATTTACGAGTTTAGAGTAAACTTGCATTTGGAAAAGTTGATATCCATAGGAAGAAAAGAACTGTACTTACCTTGCCGCAATACGAGTTGCCTGCATATCGAGGATAATCCACTTTGATTTATAAGGCTTGAACTCCCTGTATTTCCGATCCTTTGCATTATGCTTGTGCTATTTTAGCGGCTTTTTATCAGCAATTAGTATCCGTTGTTATACACTGAGAATTTCCGCTGTTCTCATTAATGGCATTCTATTATTTTTGCATTTGGATATTTCTGTTTTGCAATCCGTTTAATATCTTCTTTCGCATCTTGTGACATGTTTTTTCCTAAACGGATTTCAACAAGACTTTCAATCGGGAAATGTATACATCTTTCATTATTGGAAGCATCTGACTCCCACATTTTATGTAATCTGTATTCTTGTTCAAAGCTCCAT
>NZ_LARL01000150.1:0-1417 GCF_000980295.1 Odoribacter sp. N54.MGS-14
GCTTGACGGGCGGTGTGTACAAGGCCCGGGAACGTATTCACCGCGCCATGGCTGATGCGCGATTACTAGCGAATCCAGCTTCACGGAGTCGGGTTGCAGACTCCGATCCGAACTGAGACGTGGTTTGGGGATTCGCTCCCTGTCGCCAGGTGGCTTCCCTTTGTCCACGCCATTGTAACACGTGTGTCGCCCCGGATGTAAGGGCCGTGCTGATTTGACGTCATCCCCGCCTTCCTCGCAGCTTACGCTGGCAGTCCCACCAGAGTCCTCAGCCTAACCTGTTAGTAACTAGTGGCAAGGGTTGCGCTCGTTATGGCACTTAAGCCGACACCTCACGGCACGAGCTGACGACAACCATGCAGCACCTCGCAAACGGCTATTGCTAGAAAAGGTGTTTCCACCTCGGTCCGAATGCGTTCAAACCCGGGTAAGGTTCCTCGCGTATCATCGAATTAAACCACATGTTCCTCCGCTTGTGCGGGCCCCCGTCAATTCCTTTGAGTTTCACCGTTGCCGGCGTACTCCCCAGGTGGATCACTTAACGCTTTCGCTGTGCCGCTTACACTGTATCGCAAACAGCTAGTGATCATCGTTTACTGCGTGGACTACCAGGGTATCTAATCCTGTTTGATCCCCACGCTTTCGTGCATCAGCGTCAGTCATGGCTTGGCAGGCTGCCTTCGCAATCGGGGTTCTGCGTGATATCTAAGCATTTCACCGCTACACCACGCATTCCGCCTGCCTCAAACATACTCAAGCCCCCCAGTTTCAACGGCAATTCTATGGTTGAGCCACAGACTTTCACCGCTGACTTAAAAGGCCGCCTACGCTCCCTTTAAACCCAATAAATCCGGATAACGCTCGGATCCTCCGTATTACCGCGGCTGCTGGCACGGAGTTAGCCGATCCTTATTCATAAGGTACATACAAAACGGGACACGTCCCGCACTTTATTCCCTTATAAAAGAGGTTTACGATCCATAGAACCTTCATCCCTCACGCGACTTGGCTGGTTCAGGCTTACGCCCATTGACCAATATTCCTCACTGCTGCCTCCCGTAGGAGTTTGGTCCGTGTCTCAGTACCAATGTGGGGGACCTTCCTCTCAGAACCCCTATCCATCGTCGGTTTGGTGGGCCGTTACCCCGCCAACTGCCTAATGGAACGCATGCCTATCTATCAGCGATGAATCTTTAGCAAATATCCCCATGCGGGGCCCCTGCTTCATGCGGTATTAGTCCGACTTTCGCCGGGTTATCCCCCTCTGATAGGTAAGTTGCATACGCGTTACTCACCCGTGCGCCGGTCGCCACCCGGTATTGCTACCTGTGCTGCCCCTCGACTTGCATGTGTTAAGCCTGTCGCTAGCGTTCATCCTGAGCCAGGATCAAACTCTTCGTTGTTTAAATTGTTTTAT
>NZ_LARL01000002.1:0-87068 GCF_000980295.1 Odoribacter sp. N54.MGS-14
CTAAAACTCACAAATTGGGCAGTTAAAGAGTTCTGCTGTCTGATACAAGAGGATAAATTGAATTGATAGAACTCACCAATAAATATAAAAGCAAAGCGTGAAACCCATTTGAGACAATTTTTGCTTCAAATTCATGACGATAAAGAAGATAACGGCAATCTCTCTGTTTTTTGTTTTTTACTTTTTAGTTTTTTTCGTAGGTTTGCACCCTGATTTTAAGTTTTTAAATCTGGCATGAAATATGTCTGCTATTTTGAATAAAATATGATAGAGAATTTGGTGATAGTAGAGTCCCCGGCAAAAGCCAAAACGATCGAAAAATTTTTAGGAGATGGTTATACCGTAAAATCCAGTTTCGGACACATTCGTGATCTCGAAAAAAAGGATCTGGGAGTTGATATCGAACACAATTTTCAACCTCAATATGAAATCTCCGCTGATAAAAAAGCGATTGTCAAAGAATTGAAGGCTTTGGCCAAAGAAGCGAAGACCGTATGGCTGGCTTCCGATGAGGACCGTGAAGGAGAAGCCATTGCATGGCATTTATTTGAGGTGTTGAAATTAAAACCGGAGAACACCAAGCGAATAGTATTTCATGAGATTACCAAAGATGCGATTCTCCATGCGATTCAAAACCCAAGAAACATTGACAAAAATCTGGTGGATGCCCAACAGGCCCGGCGGGTATTGGACCGTTTGGTCGGATTCGAAATGTCGCCGGTGTTATGGAAAAAGGTAAAGCCTTCACTTTCTGCCGGCCGGGTGCAATCCGTTGCCGTAAAACTGATCGTTGAACGCGAACGCGAAATCAATGCTTTCAAAGAACAACAATATTACCGGGTTTGCGGAACTTTCGAAACCCAGCAACATGCTCAATTAAAAGCCGAAGTACAGACCCGTTTTACCGATAAAGAAACGACACTTACTTATCTGGAAGCCTGTAAAACAGCTATTTTCCATGTGGATAGTGCAGAGACCAAGCCGACGACCCGCAAGCCTGCTCCCCCGTTCACCACTTCCACATTACAACAGGAAGCTTCCAGAAAACTGGGTTTTTCGGTATCCCAGACCATGTCGGTAGCACAAAAGCTTTATGAACACGGGCTTATTACCTATATGCGTACCGACTCGGTCAATCTCTCCGATCTGGCCATCCGGACAGCTAAAGCTGTCATTTGCGAAACATTGGGAGAAAAATATTCCAAACCACGGAATTTCGCGACCAAGACCAAAGGAGCACAAGAAGCCCACGAAGCTATCCGGCCTACCTATATGAACAAAACGGCCATAGAAGGCGACCGGAACGAGCAACAATTATATGAACTGATTTATAAAAGGACTCTGGCTTCGCAAATGGCGGACGCCCAATTGGAAAGGACCAATATGATCATCGGTTTATCCAACCATTCCATCCCCTTTACGGCAACCGGTGAAGTGATTATTTTCGACGGTTTTCTGAAAGTATACATGGAATCACATGACGAAGAAACCGATGATGAACAGGCCGGTCTATTACCTGCTTTAGCTCCGGGAGACCAGTTACAACGTCAGCTCATTACAGCTATAGAACAATACACCCTTCATCCGCCGAGATACACCGAAGCCAGTCTGGTAAAGAAAATGGAAGCTTTGGGTATCGGACGTCCTTCTACCTATGCTCCGACGATCACAACTATACAAAACCGGGGCTACATCATCAAAGAATCCCGGGAAGGCGTCGAGCGTAATATCGAACAGATCGAACTGAAGGGCAACGATATTAAAATCAAACCCAACAAAAAGATATTCGGCGCAGAAAAGAAAAAACTTTTCCCTTCCGATATGGGTATGGTAGTTACTGATTTTCTATCGGAGCATTTCACCAATATCATGGACTATAACTTCACCGCTGAAGCAGAAGAAGCCCTCGACGATATTGCCGAAGGGTCTGTCGAATGGCAAAAGATGATCGGAGAATTCTATCATCCTTTCCATGAAACTGTCGAATCTACCCTCAAAAATTCGGAACGGAATAGCGGGCAAAGAATTCTAGGTACGGATCCGGTAAGCGGCGAGACAGTGAGTGTACGAATCGGCCGGTTCGGTCCGATGGCACAAATCGGGGAAGGAGAGCATGTACGTTATGCAGGCCTTTTAAAAGGACAGCTCATGGAAACCATCACCCTGGAAGAGGCCTTGGGTTTATTCAAATTTCCACGTAAAATCGGCCAGTACGAAGATAAAGACGTCAGTATCGGGATCGGCCGGTTCGGACCTTATATCAAACACAACAATGTGTTCGTATCTTTGAAAAAAGGAGAAGACGATCCGGGGACCATCACTCTCGAGACAGCCATTCAACGCATTGAAGAAAAAAGAGAAAGTGACCGGAATAAACTGATAAAAGTTTTCGATAATGGAGTGCAAATCCTGAACGGCCGCTTCGGACCTTACATTTCTTACAATAAAGCGAACTATAAAATCCCTAAAACATGTAAAGCAGACGAGCTTACATTAGAAAAATGTATGGAATTGATCGAGAAAGAAAGTAGCAAGAAAAAGACAGGCGGAAGCAGCAAAAAAACGCCTGTCCGAAAAGCCCAAACGACCACGAAAAAGAAAAATTAAACCATTTCTTTATTAAAAGGATGTGTGTCAGGAAATAAACCTGAAATAAAGTGAGGAAAAGCGAGCCCGAAAATTTGCACAACAATGCACTTTTATCTATCTTCGTAGCCTCTAAAAATAATGTAAACCGTAAAAAACATTAAATTTTTAATATAAATGGCAACATTACAAACAATCAGAAATCGCGGCGGACTACTTGTTAGTATTGTGATCGGTCTGGCCCTGATAGCATTCATTGTAGGAGATGCATTAAATTCAGGTTCAAGAATTTTCAATAGCCAACGGAATCAGATTGGCGAGATCGCAGGAGAGGGAGTATCTATCATAGATTTCCAAAACCGCGTCAGTAAAAATGAAGAAATGATCAAAGCGATGAACAATGTATCTTCACTGAATGAAGAACAGCAGACCATGTTGCGGGAAAACACCTGGCAGCAAATGATCATGGAACAATTGATGCAAAGAGAATATGATGAAATCGGTATCGATGTCAGTGGTGATGAATTGTACGATGCATTACTCGGCGAAAATATGAGCCCGGCATTACGCCAGCTTTTTACAAATCCGAATACGGGCGAAATCGATTATGCCGGTGCCAGAGATTATGTAAAAAAAGTAATCTCCGCTCCCAATAATATTCCGCAGAAAGCATATTGGCTGAACATGGAAAAAGAAGTTTCCGACAGCCGGAAAATGGCGAAATACAATGCAATTGTCGCCAAAGCGCTGTATATTACGGATGCCCAGGCACAAGAAGCAGCAGCCAACAGTGCTGATAAAGCCGACATCAGTTATATCGTCAAAAACTATTCTACAATTGAAGATTCTACGATCAACGTAAGCAACGGGGAGATCAAAGAATATTACAACAAACATCAGAAGAGCTTCGAACAACCGGAATCGCGGAAAATTGTTTACGTCAACTTTGATATTGAACCTTCCGGAGAAGATTTCTCCGAGACTGAAGGAGCAGTGAACGACCTGGTGAAAGAATTCAAAGAAAGTGCAGACCCACTGGAGTTTGTAAACCTTTCTTCCGAGAAAAAAGCCGACCGGAACTATTTCAAACAAGATGAAATAGCAAACGACAGTATGGCTCAATTCCTTTTTAATAATGAGAAAGCCGTATTCGGTCCTTATCTGGAAAATAACGCCTATAAAATCTCCAGAGTTGCTTCTGTCAAAATGTTGCCTGATTCTGTAAGAGCCCGCCACATTCTGATCGCTCCTCAAAATCAGGATTATGCACAAGCAAAAAATATAGCAGATAGCTTAGCCGATCTGTTAAGAAAAGGAGCTGATTTCGAAGAATTGGCTAAAACTAATTCCATAGACCAAAATTCAGCAGTCAACGGAGGCGATCTGGGTTGGTTTACATCAAGAACGATGGTACAGCCTTTCAGCGATTCTGCCTTCTTCGCTAAGAAAAACGATATCAAGGTAGTCTTGACACAATATGGTGCACATGTGTTGCAGGTAACGGACATGGCTAAACCGGTGAAAAAAATCCAGATTGCAACGGTTGAAAAAGAAGTTTCTCCATCTGCTAAAACCACTAATCAGATTTACAACGATGCACGTACTTTTGCTATTGAAGTATCCAATCTCGACAACTTTAACAAAAAAGTCGAAGAAAGCGGTTTAACCAAACGTATCGCTACCATCGGCAAAAACGATAAAACAATCGCCGGTATGGAGAGTGCCCGTGAAATGATCCGCCAGGCTTATATGGCCGAAGAGGTGGACGAAGTTTTAAAAACAAACGATGGTTCGACCATCTTTGAAAACGGGAACAAATTCACCATCGCCGTACTGACAGAAATCGACGAAGAAGGTATCGCTCCGCTCAATAAGGTTGCCGGTAATATCAAACGGATCCTGATACAGAAGAAGAAAGCCGATTTGTTGAAAAAAGAACTGGCATCGGCTAAGAGCGGTAGTGAAAGTTTACTTTCCATTGCCCAGAAAGCCGGTTTGGAAGTCAAAGAAGCCAACGAAATTTCATTCAATTCTTTCCAAATTCCGGGAGCAGGAATCGAACCTAAAGTAATCGCTGCTTCCAGCATAACCGAACAAGGAAAGATCTCCGAACCGATCGAAGGAAATCAGGGGGTATATCTGATCCTGGTCAACAACCGGACAACCGAAGAGGTAACACCGGATATGGTCGCTCAAAGCAAACAAGCCTTACAACAAAGTAATATGTATCGTGCGAACTATCAGGCTATTCAAGCTATCTTGAAAAATGGCGAAATAATTGACCAGAGATACAAATTCTATTGATAGAAAGCATAAATATGAAAAAAACAGGAGGAGTGAGTACGACTCTTCCTGTTTTTTTTAACCCTATTTTCATGAAAAAAAGGATATTAATTACCGGCGGTGCCGGCTTTATCGGTTCACACCTTTGTAAGCGTCTACTAGATGAAGGAAATGAGGTTCTTTGCCTGGACAATTACTTCACAGGAAATAAAGAAAACATACTTCCTCTTATCCAGCATCCTTATTTTGAAGTCATCCGCCACGATATCATGAATTCCTTCTATGCAGAAGTAGATGAGATTTATAATCTGGCTTGTCCGGCTTCACCCATCCATTATCAGTACGATCCTATCCGAACCATCAACACGTCGGTTATGGGAGCCATCAATATTCTGGGGCTAGCCAATCGGGTAAAGTGTAAGGTCATGCAAGCATCGACCAGTGAGGTATACGGAGATCCGCAAATCCATCCGCAAGCTGAATATTATTGGGGAAATGTAAATCCCATCGGTATCCGTTCCTGTTACGACGAAGGTAAACGCTGTGCAGAGACCATTTTTATGGATTATCACCGGCAATATAAGGTAAAGATCAAGATTATCCGTATCTTCAATACATACGGCCCGAATATGCATCCCCAGGATGGCCGCGTCGTTTCGAACTTTATTGTCCAGGCTCTACAGGATAAAGACCTCACGATCTACGGAAATGGCCGGCAAACCCGTAGTTTCCAATATGTAGACGATCTCATTCGAGGCATGATAAAAATGATGGATACGGGAGATGATTTCACCGGGCCCGTAAACTTGGGAAATCCTTGTGAATTCACAATTTTACAGTTAGCAGAAACTGTGCTGCGGTTGACAAATTCCAAATCGAAGATTGTATTTCAGCCTCTCCCCTCAGACGATCCGACCCAACGTAAACCGGATATCACCCTGGCTCAATCGAAGCTGGACTGGATGCCGGCAATTGAATTAGAAGGCGGATTAAAGGAAACCATCGCCTATTTCAAAAGGATTTTATAAAGAAGAGGAACGGTTTTACAAGCCTGATTCGTGAGCTCCGAAAACCCGGGCAGGTGAAATTTTACAGATTTCTGACCGGCGGAACTTCGTCCCTGAAAACCAGTATAATCAGGCAGGAAGTTTTCTTCATTTATAGAAATTCCGCACAAACATGCCTTTCACCGGTCTTTTCAATATCAAAGCTGCAAAAACGGCATGAATGAAACCTATTCCATAGGCAAATAACTGAATAAAAGCAGCCACAATCGACAAAAACGCGACCTTTATACTTTTATTCAACCGCCAAGAATCGATAAAAAAGACAAATATTAATAAGAGCAAAGGAAGCAGGCAATACCAAGAAAAAAATATCCCTCCCAACAAGCACAACAAACAACCGATAACAAAACAAGCCGGCAGGAAATGCACCAATTTCAAAGAATGGGGGTGTAAAAGGTACAGATTGATCCGGGCCATACCCGAATTATACACCTGCTTGAAAAACTTTCGGAAAGAAGTTCGGCGTTTATGAAAAACATAGGCCTCGGGCAACAGACAGGTTTTAAATCCGGCAGCCATGATGCGGATACTCATATCGATATCCTCCCCAAAACGCAGACCGGAGAATCCCCCGGTAGCTTTCAGCACCTCCTGGGAAAAACCCATGTTAAAACTCCGGGGATGAAATTTTTCCATCGACTGTTTTTGTCCCCGTATACCTCCCGTAGTAAAAAAGGAGGTCATCGAATAATTAATGGCTTTTTGTATATTCGTAAAAGAATCGTGTGCCCGGTCGGGTCCTCCGAAAGCATCTACACCGGCCTCCTGGCAAGCTTGCCGTACCACCTGAGTATATTGCCGGGGAATAATACAATCCGAATCGAGAAAGACCACATATTTCCCTTCGGCTCTTTCGGCACCATAATTCCGGCTCAGGCCAGGTCCGCTATTTTCTTTAAAAAAATACTTGATATCGATAGCAGACTTATACTGCTCCACGATCCGGTCACAACGTACTGTCGAACCATCTTCGACAATAATGATTTCAAAATCACGGCTATCCTGAGCCGCCAGACTTTCCAACAATTCCTGAACCTCTTGCGGACGATTATATACGGGTACGATCAATGACAAATAAGGCATAAATCCAATTCCTAATTTTTCCAAAGGTAAAGAATATTTTTTCATTTGGAAAATCAGGATTGTAAAGACAAAGAAATATGATATGTATTATTATTATTTTAACTTTGCTACGTCAATATAGAATCGACCCAATGTCTGAATTGAAAAAAGTTTTAATTGTTACTTATTATTGGCCACCAGCTGGAGGACCGGCTATACAGAGGACTCTGAAATTCGTAAAATACATGAGGTTTTTCGGTTGGGAACCTGTTATATTAACTGTTGAAAACGGGGAATATCCGGCTATCGATCCTTCACTGATCCAAGAAATTCCGGATAACATACAGGTATATAAAACAAAAGCTTTCCAACCCTTCCAACTTTACCGGATGTTAACCGGTAAAAAAGGAAATACACATAATAATGCCAATGTTTTTGGCCAAAAGGATAAAACTTTCGTTGAACGTTTAGCCAAATGGATACGCCTGAATTTATTCATTCCCGATGCCCGGATCGGATGGTATGCCTATGCAGTTAAAGCAGCAAAAAAAATCATCGAACAAGAGCACATCGATTTGATTTATTCTTCTTCTCCTCCACACAGTTTACAGCTTATAGCACAAAAAATAGCTAAACAGAATAAGATTAAATGGGTTGCAGATTTCAGGGATCCCTGGTCTGAATTGGTTCATTATCAATCTTACAAACGTACCTGGTTGACAAGAAAAATCGACAGTCATTTTGAAAAATCGGTTTTCCGTTCTGCCGACCGACTTGTTGCTGCGGCCAACGACTACGCGACATGTATCAAAACACATGTCGACCGGAAAATCGAAGTCATCTATAACGGTTATGATCCGAGTGATTTCCCAAAGCCAAAGTCCAAGAACACAGAGGATTTCCTGATCACTTACACGGGGGAACTATCCGAGGACAGAATACCCCATGCTTTATTACGTGCTCTCAGCCGCTTAGAAGATTCCAATATAAAATTACAATTTATCGGGAATACATGCCCGGAATTGAAACAGGAAATACAGCAGCTGAACCTGGGCAACAAAGTGATACTCAAACCTTATATGCCTCATATTGCTTCTATTGCAGAATTGCAACAATCCGATCTTTTGTTATTAGTGATCAATCAGGTCGCTAATGGCAAAGGTATTGTCCCCGGTAAAATTTTTGAATATTTAGGAACCCGTAAACCGATTCTTTGCTTAGGGGATCCCACAGGAGAAGCCGGTGAAATTATCAAAACCACGAATTCCGGGTTTTGTATCGCTCACCACAATGAAGAAGAAATTTTCATTTTATTGTCACGTCTTTCCTCAGGTGTTTTACCTAGCTTGAGCTTTCAAATCGAGCAATTCGAACGAAAAAATGAAACCGGACAATTATGTGATATTTTCAATACGTTAGTAAATAAGCCATCCTGAACATATTTTTCATCAATAGAGTAATCGAACAAAAATAGAAATTATGCAGAAGTCAGTATTGTTTATGGGTCTAGGATATATCGGTCTCCCGACAGCAGCACTCGTCGCCGATGCAGGCCTACAAGTGACCGGAGTCGATATCAATGAAAATGTGGTCAATAATATCAATAACTGTGCAATCAGCAATCAGGAGCCAGGTTTACAGGAAATTGTAGAGAAAAATATCCGGAACGGCCGTTTAAAAGCTTCTCTCACTCCCAGTCCGAGTGATGTGTTTCTGATCGTAGTTCCGACCCCGTTCAATGAACATCATCAGCCTGACATATCCTATGTCACTGCCGCAACACGTCAGATTATCCCTTACTTAAAGAAAGGAGACCTATATATTCTCGAATCGACCTCTCCCGTCGGTACCACTCAAAAAATGGCACAACTGATTTTCAGTGAACGTCCGGAGTTAGAAGATCAGATCTTTATCGCCTATTGTCCGGAACGCATTCTGCCCGGCAACGCTCTGTACGAACTCAAATACAATGACCGGGTCATCGGTGGTTATACGCCGGAATCGACCCGGCAGGCTATGGCGTTCTATTCCCATTTTGTCAGCGGCTCCTTACATTCCACTAATTCCCCTACAGCAGAAATGTGTAAGTTAGTGGAAAATTCCTCCCGGGATGTACAGATTGCTTTTGCAAACGAGCTCTCTATTATATGCGACAAAGCAGGGATTAATGTATGGGAATTGATCCAACTGGCCAACAAACATCCTCGTGTCAATATTCTTCAACCTGGCGCCGGAGTAGGTGGTCACTGTATTGCAGTCGATCCTTATTTCATCACCTCCGATTTTCCTTTAGAGTCGCAATTGATCGGAAAAGCCCGGGAAATTAATAATTACAAAGCATTCTGGTGTGCAGAAAAAATTAAAAATACGATTCTTACTTACCAGCTTGAAAATAAAAGAAAGCCGAAAATAGCTTTGATGGGACTTGCTTTCAAGGCAGATATCGATGATTTACGGGAAAGTCCGGCAAAATATATCGCAGAAAAAATAGTGTCTGAATTTCCCGAAGCCTGTCTGATTGTCGAACCTAATATTTCGCAACACCCACAATTTCAATTGTCGGAAACCGGATACGCTTACCGACAGGCCGATATTATCGCTTTTCTGGTTGCTCATAAAGAGTTTAAAACACTTCCTTATGACAACAGTAAGCTTATCCTTGATTTCTGTGGAATATTCAAAAAATAAATTGGATGAAAAAAATCTTATTCATTTTCGGAACGCGTCCTGAAGCGATAAAGATGGCGCCATTAATCAAAGAAACCGGGCAAAGCCGTTCGCTCGGAATCGAAATCTGTGTAACAGGGCAACACCGGGAAATGTTAGATCAGGTTTTAAAACTTTTCGATATATGTCCTGATTACGATTTGAATATCATGCAACCGGGCCAGGATTTATATGATATTACGAGTAGAATTCTTATAAATTTACGGGATGTATTGCAGCAGTCCAAGCCGGATCTGGTATTAGTACACGGAGATACGACAACCTCTATGGCTGCCGCTCTGGCTGCTTTTTATCAACAGATTCCTGTCGGCCACATCGAAGCGGGCCTTCGGACACATCAGCCTTATAATCCCTGGCCGGAAGAAATGAACCGGCAGATCACCGGCCGGATTGCCGACTGGCATTTTGCCCCGACACAGAAAGCCCAGGCAAATCTATTGGCAGAAAACTGTCGGCCCGATCACATCTTTGTCACCGGCAATACGGTTATCGATGCCCTATTGTGGATTAACCGAAAAATAGAACAGGACAAAACCACACAAGAAAGTTTAAGGGAACAATTCAACAAGCTGGAGATTCCATCAGAAAAATTAGAAAACTGGAAACAACAAAAAAGAAGATTAGTACTCATTACAGGGCACAGACGTGAAAACTTCGGTGAGGGTTTCATGCATATCTGTCAAGCGATCAAACAGCTGGCCAGCCAATATCCTGAAGTAGATTTCGTCTACCCTGTGCATTTGAACCCGAATGTACGCCAGCCAGTGACTGAAATACTGGGTAATTCTCATTCCACCCCCAATATTTACCTGATTCCCCCTTTAGAATATCTGCCCTTTGTCTTCCTGATGGGAATCGCTTATTTTTTATTGACCGATAGTGGAGGTATACAGGAAGAAGCTCCCGGTTTAGGAAAACCGGTACTCGTTATGCGTGAAACGACAGAACGCCCTGAAGCCTTGGAAGCAGGTACAGCCAAACTCACAGGAACCCGTTCCGAAGAGATTATCCGGCTAACCTCTTCTCTGTTGGACAATCCTGAGGAATACACCTGCATGAGCCAAGCCGTAAACCCTTACGGAGACGGTAAGGCAGCCAGGTATATCACCGGTATTCTGGAACAGATTTTATAAATTCTAATCCCTATGCCCGGAATGAAACAACTCATTTTTTTCACTGAAAGTTTTCCATACGGAAAAGGAGAAAGCTTTATAGAAAATGAAATCGAATATTTATCACGGGAATTCGACCGGATTTACATTCTGCCCAAAACCAGTTCCACCCAGGAGCAACGTTCTCTACCTGCAAATTGTATCGTTTTCCCTCCGATATTCCGAAGTTCGGGGGAACTTGTATTCAAAGGATTATTTTGTTTCAGTCCACTCTTTTATTTTTTCAAAAAATTGATATCGGAAAAAGCCTATACTTCTCTGTATAAATTCAAAAAGTATATCGCTACCGCCATTACCTGCCGGTGTATCCTTGCCGATAAAAACTTCAAACGGCTAAACCGGCAGTCCACGGAAAGTACTGTCTATTTTTATTGGGGCATCGGTATGGCCTACATCCTGCCTTTCATCCACAATAAAGACAAAAAAATAGTCCGTTTTCACAGAACTGATTTATATGCGGATTTACGTCCACATCAATATATCCCTTTCAGAAAGGAAGTATTCGAAAGCCTGAATAAGGCTGTTTTCATCTCCAAACAAGGTTTGGAATATGCGAAAAAGAATTTTGGACAATATAAATTCAGTGCCTATTGCAGTTATTTAGGTACTAAAGACCATGGGATTTCCAAAATAAAAAACGAGGATGGAGTTATTCATATCCTCAGTTGTTCTAATGTTGTCCCGGTAAAACGGGTTTCTTTGATCCTAAAATCCTTACTTTTGATTCCTGACCGTCCTATTCAATGGACACACATCGGAGGAGGAAAAGGATTCAATGCTTTACAACAACAGCTCCAACAACTACCAGCCAATCTGACCGTAAACCTGACAGGAGCTATTACAAATCGGGAAGTGATCGGACATTATCTTCACCATCCAGTAGATATATTTGTCAATGTCAGTGCCAGTGAAGGTCTTCCCGTCAGTATTATGGAAGCCATTTCATTCAATATCCCTGTTATAGCGACTAATGTAGGAGGAACAAACGAAATCGTGACTTCCGAATCAGGAGTATTACTTGATCCTCACTTTTCCGCTCAGGAATTGGCCGACCAGATTGTCCGGGTATATGAACATAAAGACCGTTTCCATCCTCGCCGGTTATGGGAAGAAAAATTTAACGCGGGAAAAAATTATCCCCGATTTATCAGTCAGATATTGAATGATTAACAGGCTATTCAGGCTTTTAACTTTTGCATCTTAACCTTTCTTTTGTATCGTATATATGGACGTAGAACGAAGAGGGCTACATAACGGCAACAGACCGGAAAAACAGCCCATGACCATATTTTATATTTAAAAGGTAAGGATAATTTCATGGAGATATACTTTTCCTTATCTCTACAATACCAGCTTAACAACATTTTGAAATCCTCAGCATTCCCAAGCAACAATACATCCCATAAGAATTTAATATACCGTTCTCTTATTGATATTTTCAAACACTCCAGGTAATACTCCGACTCAGCATGCTGAATCTCTATCCAATTATATATTCGTTTCAATACATCGAGAATCTGATTCATAACAGATAAAGGTAAAACCATCAGGTCTTGATAAGATAAAGAGTTTTTTCTCAAAACATAATAAGACAAATATTCCGGAACATAAGTAATCCGTTGATTAGTAGCTCTAAATAATAATTTGACAAAGAACTCTAAATCTTCCATGTAGTGACATCCTTCTGTAAAAGTAATATGCTCAGCGGAAAGAAATTTACGATCGATGAGCCAACAGTCTGTAGAAACCCGAAACGAACCGACCCTCAACTTCTCCTTCAATACGTCTACCGCTCCAAAATGGCCGGGATACCTCGTGATGGTATCCCCTCTTTTTTCAATATAACCACAAAAACAGGCTAATTCCCCTCCAGCCACTAATTTATGATACATCAACTCGAGAAAACGTCTATCCCAAAGATCGTCACTATCCAAAAAAGACACGAAATCACCGGTAGCCTTTTGAAGTCCTAGATTCCGGGCCGAAGATACTCCTCCATTCTCTTTATAAAAATACTTTATTCGCGCATCTTTGCATTGGTAATCTTTAATAATCTCACGTGTACGATCCGTACTTCCGTCATCGATCAAGATCAATTCAAAATCAGAATAGGTTTGATTCAAAACACTTTCGATTGTCTGCGCCAGATAATCAGCAGCATTATATGCAGGTATAATAATTGAAATCATATCACTCATCTTGAGAGGCTAAAGTTATAAATAAATTTTCCCATTTCTTCATAACCGATGGCAAAGCAAAACGAATAATATTCCGGCGGGCTTCATTTCCCACTTTCTGCCTCAGTGAAGAATCTGCCATTAACTGGCTCAATCGCTTTACAAATTCGTTCTCATCGCCTTCCTCTATCAAGAAACCATCCTGCCGGTCCTGAATAATATCCCGGGGACCACATTTACAGGTATAAGCCACTACAGGTAATCCACATGCCATCGCTTCATGTAATACCATAGGAAAACCTTCATGCCGGGATGTCAACACATAAACCGAACTACCTAAATATTCCCGAATGATTTCTGCCCGTGGTGGACATATTTCTACCGATTTTAACTTCAATAACCCAATTTGCCGTTCCAAAGTATCTTGTAATTCCCCGGAGCCGATAATAGTTAATTTCCAATCCGGAAAATAAGGTTCTATTTCAGCCCAAATAGCGATTAAACGATCAAATCCTTTTTGTGCTGACAGACGTCCCACTGCAATAACTCTGGGAATAGACAAATCGGCAGATTCCTTAGGATAAAAAGTCAATGCATTCGGTATAACCACGATATTATCCTTTCTTCCCCAATCTTTTCGGTCTTCTTCCGTCAAAACCACCAGACGATCATAGTATTTTATCTTGTTTAAAAATCTTTTAATCTTATATCGGTTAATTATTCCTTTGACATTTTGATAACTAAAATAAGAAAAATGACATTCCAGTATTTTTTTACTTCCATCTTTCAATCGATACAACCATTCCCGCTCTCGTCCGGTCATCATGGAAATCGTAATATCAGGCTTTTCTTTCAATAATATTTCCTCTAACCGCCTTTGATGGCGTTTCGTATAAATTATTCTGCGTATCTTATTCCAAAAAATATTTTTTCCCCTACATGCTGCATAATCGATATCCAAATCATAAAACCGGATTTTATCCGAAAAATCAAAAGCCAAGGGTAGATTTTTTTGTTCATAGGTTATAATCACAACTTCCATTCCGGTCAATCCGGCCAAATAATTTGCTTTAATTGCCAGTATACGCTCCATACCAGCCATTCGAATTATATTTGGAATATTGTAAATTATTTTCATATAAATATAATTTTAAAATAGGCGAAAATAACCGAACTTTCTCTCAAATGCAAATGCCTTTGTTGTATTTAAACTCACAATATTATCCGTACCTTTGTCAAAATCTATATAAACAGGTATATGACACCCAAAGTAAGTATCATCGTCCCCATTTATAATGCCGGCAAATTCCTGGAAAAATGCCTGGATACACTTGTTAATCAAACATTAAAGGATATCGAAATCATTTTGGTTCTAGACTGTCCCACCGACGGTAGCGACCGGATCGCCCGGGAGTATGCCGAAAAAGATCCACGCATCCGGCTGATAATCAACGAACAAAATCTGAATATCGGTTTAAGCCGCAATGAAGGACTTAAAATCGCCCGGGGAGAATACATCGGTTTTTCGGACCACGATGACTGGAGGGAATTGGATATGTACGAAAAATTATACCAAAAGGCCAGGGAAGATCAGGCCGATATTGCCATCTCCAATTTCGACAGCATTTATCCGGATCGGATCATTCCTCATCCATATTACCCTGACTGTCCTAACCAAGAACAATTGAAACAAGAAATCTTCTCCCACCTCATCGGTGACTGGAAAAAGGAGCAGGAGTGGAGACCTTTTACCCATTGGGGGTATATGTGGCACATCCTCTACAAAAGAGAAATCTTGGAAAACCACAACATATGGTTTTCAGATAACAGAGAAATCACATACGAAGACCTGCTTTTTTTGATTCAGGTCTTTCATGCAGCCAACCGAATCACTTGTATTCCCCTGATACTCTATCATCATGTTTTTCACCAAAAAAACCAGGCAAGCAGTTATATCTACAATTCAACCCGACTGGTGATCAACCATTTAATGTACTTGGATCACTTCCTCACTACCCATCACCTCAGAGATGAACACCTATGGGACTATTTCTTTTCAACTTTACATGTTTTATGGCGTACCCTGAAAAATGAAATACATCACAAATCCTGTTATCAGGCTTTTATCCAATTAGTTACCATACGCAAAAATCCAACCATACGGCAATTGGTCCGGGAGGTCCCCTTTTCGGTCCGGATGGCCCGAAAATTGAAAATCCAAAAAACCGCTTTATGGCTTTTACTTCGGCTCTAACGACTATTTAAGAATCAAATCATTCCGGCAATTTCATATACCAAATAATTCTTTATCTTTGTTTGTTCATTATTCAAAAGTACAGTCATGACAAAAATCAATTTCAGATCTTGTTTGCCTTACGCCATTGCGCTTATTATATTTATCCTGATCGCTTATATTTATGCTTCACCTGTTTTGGAAGGGAAAATCATCAATCAAGCGGATATTTCCTCTTACCAGGGAGCTGCAAAAGAAAGAGACGATTATAAAAAACAGACAGGAGAAGAATCTTTCTGGACCAATTCGATGTTCAGTGGCATGCCGACAACCATGATCGGAGCTCATTACAAAGGAAACTATCTTGAAACTATCTACAATCATTTATTTTGGGGTCCACGCCCTGCTTCTTATCTGATCTTGACTTTTGTCAGTTTCTTTTTGCTGTTGCTTGCGATGGGAATCAATGTCCGGCTCTCTATTGTCGGAGCTTTGGCCTTCGGTTTATGTGCCTATAACTTTCAAATCCTGCAAGTGGGGCACAATTCGAAAATGGTAGCTATCGCTCTTATGCCGATGGTATTAGCCGGAGTGGTCTATGCTTATCGTAAAAAAGCATTTTTAGGGGCGGTTCTTTTCGGATTTGCCCTGTCTTTTGAAATTGCAGCCAACCATCCCCAAATCACTTTTTATCTGGGTATGATCATTCTGGCTTATGTTATCGCTCAATTGGTCTCTGCTATTAAAAACAAGACTTTACCTGCTTTCATCAAAACATCTTGTTTTGTGTTGTTGGCCACGATATTGGCAGCAGGTACGAACGTCAACCGACTTTGGCCCAACTGGGAATACAGTAAATACACGATGCGGGGCGGTTCTGAATTACAAATGGCTCATGCCCAAGGGAATCAGACCCAGGGTGGATTGAATAAAGAATATGCAACAGCCTGGAGTTACGGTATAGAAGAAACGCCGAATCTGCTTATTCCTAATTTTAACGGAGGAGCTTCAGCCAGTGAACTCAGTAAAAAATCCAAAACATATGAAATCTTAAAACAAGGAGGGGTTCCGAATGCTGAACAAGTCATCAAACAAATGCCGACCTATTGGGGACCTCAAGCCTTTACTGCCGGCCCGATGTATATGGGAGCGATTTCGGTGTTTTTGTTCGTATTGGGTTTAGTTGTTCTCCAAGGCACAACCAAATGGTGGATCGCCGGGATATCACTGTTAGCCTTACTATTGGGATGGGGAAAACATTTTATGTGGCTCTCCAGCTTGTTTTTCGATTACGTACCTCTATATAACAAATTCCGGGTACCTTCTATGATTCTAACCATCCTGCAGTTAACTATTCCTCTGTTGGGATTTTATAGTCTTCATCAGATTTTCTCGGATAAAATCGAGAAGAAAAGAGTCATTAAAGGACTGAAACTAGCCTTGGGGATTACAGGTGGTTTTTGTTTGTTATTCGCTCTTCTTCCAAGCCTTGCCGGTAGTTTTACTTCCCCGGCAGACAGCCAATTCCCGGATTGGCTACAACAAGCCCTACCCGAAGATCGCCAAAGTATGCTACGAAGTGATGCCTTCCGTTCATTACTTTTTATTCTGGCAGGTGCAGCTACCATTTGGGCCGGTTATATGAAAAAAATAAAATTATCCTCGTCCATAACCCTTCTCGGACTACTTATCATCTTAGATATGTGGAGTGTAGACAAACGGTATCTAAATAACGACCATTTCGTTACACCACGTGAATTTACTAACAATTTTAATTTACGGCCTGTCGATAAAGAGATATTGAAAGATACCGATATCCATTACCGGGTTTTGGATTTGGCCGTAAATACTTTTAACGACTCACATTCCAGTTTTTATCATAAAACAATCGGAGGATATAGTGCTGCTAAACTACAGCGTTATCAGGATATAATCGATTATCATCTGGTTCCTGAAATTCAGTCTTTAGCCAATGATTTGCAAAGAGGACAAACACGGGCAGATATAGATTCGAGCTTACAAAAGCTATCTGTCATCAACATGCTAAATACCAAATATATCATTCTATCAGCCAACAGCACACCGATCGAAAACACCGCCAGATCAGGAAATGCTTGGTTTGTCGAAAATTATCAACTCGTCGACACTCCTGATGAAGAAATTTTAAGCCTGAAAGCTATCGATCCTGAAAAGACAGCTATTATCGGCCGCGATTTTGCCCAGGCTGTAGCAGGTAAGAACATCCGGTTCGATTCAACCGCAACGATTCAACTGACTTCCTACGCTCCTAATAAACTGACTTATAAAACAAAAGCCTCCCAGGAACAACTGGCTGTATTCAGTGAAGTATATTATCCCGAAGGCTGGCAAGCTTACATCGACGACCAACCCGGTGAACTATTCCGTACCGATTATATTTTACGAGGCCTGTCTGTTCCGGCAGGGGAACATACTATTACTTTAGTGTATAATCCAAGATCTGCTTATCAGGGAGCTCTGATCTCACAAATCAGTTCCATTTTATTAATTTTAGCTCTTCTGGGAAGTATTATCGGGTATATCAGAAAAAATCGGAAGTGTTCCTCGGATCAGGCCTAACAAAGTATTTTCACCATTTACCGTAAAAAAAGTAATGGAAATTCATATCACCAAAAAAGATGTTTTGTGGGGATACATTGCCCAATTCTTTAACATCGGAGCAGGAATACTTTTACTCCCGGTGATATTAAAACTTCTCCCGGCAGATATATTGGGAGTCTGGTACATTTTCCTGACTATTTCGAGTCTGGTACAAATGATCGACTTCGGTTTTCAGCCGACTTTTACCCGAAATGTCGCCTATGTATTCAGTGGTGCTGTAAAACTTCAGGCCAAAGGTCTGGATAAAGGCCAAACTCATCTGGATCATCCCAACTACCCGCTTCTCAAAAACATGATTTCTGTAATGAAACGTTTTTACGGAGGTATTTCGCTTTTGGTCATTTTTCTCCTCCTGACTGCAGGTAGTTGGTATATCGATGATCGAACAGACCACATCGCAGCTAATGAAGAAATCATGATTTCATGGTTTATATACACCACTTCCACCGTTTTAAATCTTTATTATTCCTATTATAATGCATTACTAGTGGGTAGAGGCCTTGTAAAAGAAAACAACCAACTCATCATTATCACCCGTTCCACCTATCTCGTTTTAGCCGCCTTGGGTCTGATTGCAGGCTATGGCTTAATTGCAGTAGCCACAGCCAACTTTCTATCTATTATTATCAATCGGTTGGTGGCGATTCATTTTTTCTACCGAAACGGTCTCCGCAAAATCCTCCGGAATACCCAAGCAACAAAAGAAAAATTATTACCTATTTTATGGGTAAATGCCAAAAAAAATGGATTAAGCAGTTTGGGTGGATATTTTGTCCAAAAAGGCAATTTGCTTTTCATATCTATGTTTTTATCTTTGGAAACGGTTGCCAGTTATGGTCTAACCGTTAATCTTATAAATATTCTGTCAGGGGTATCCCCACTTTATTTAGGCACTCATATTCCTGAAATCTACAAGGATAGGATCGACAATAACCTCCCGGATATCCGCAGAATATTCGGAGAAGGTATTTTTGTATTCTACCTTCTATATATCCTCGGAGCCTTATGCCTGGTCCTATTAGGTCCCTGGGCTTTGGAACTATTTCACAGTAAAACCCAACTTTTACCTCCAGGTCCTCTTTTACTGATGTTGTTTGTACAATTTTTAGAATCCAACCATGGTATGGCAGCCACTTTAATTACTACCCGTAATGAAGTTCCTTACCTGAAAGCTGCCTTGATTTCCGGCTTTTTTATCGCCCTGTTTTCCCTGACTTCTCTCTATTATACCGATTGGGGAATCTGCGGTGTCGTTGCTTTGACCGGTTTGGTACAAATCAGCTACAATAACTGGAAATGGCCTCTGATGGTCAGCCAGGAATTGGAAAAAAGTTATCCGCAATTAGTGAAGATCGGGTTCCTTTCTTTACGGACCTGGTTAAAACAATATCTGGTAAAGAAAGGAATCCGGTACTAGAAGACATATCCGAACCCGAAGTTCAGATAAACATTATACATCTTGAAGCTGATACTTTCAAAATCACCGGGAAAAATAGAATTCAACCCCCAGGTCAGATCTGCATAAACACTCAAATGTTTATATGCCCGCCATTCAGCTCCGGCATCCAATCCCCACTGAAATTTACGCAAGTCGCCCGAAAAATCGTAAGTTGCTTCTGTGACATTCGCTTTGGTACCGGTCGGATCTCCTTCACGGATATATCCGTCATAGGCTACTCCGGAAAAATCTCCGTTAGTCAGAATAGAGATGTACGGGCCGAATTTCAAATCCCAACGGGGTGACACTTTATAAATAACCTGAAAAGGCAGGGTGATATATGAATTTTTTACATTCGTCTTTACATTTCCTGTCCAATTGCCTTCGACATGTCCCAGCACTTCCCCATCATACGAATCCATCACCATGTAATAATTTTTCACCCTGGCATCGGTTTTCATCCCTTTGTTCTCGAGGCGGATTCCGAACAGCCCTCCCCATTTCCGGTTCCGGTCGAACCATTTAATGATATTTCCTTCGATAGCAAGCTGAGCACCCGGCCGGTAACTATTGATTTCCCGGATTTCTGCCGGCAAGGGTAATGGAGAAGTTCCTCCGATATTGACACCTGCTTTAATCCGATACTCCAATCCTTTCAAGGTAGAGCGAACCAAAGCACCCGGTTTCTTATTTTCAGCAAAAACAGCTCCTGTTACCAGTAAAAAAACAATCAGGTATATACTCTTTATCGTTTTCATTGTCTCAATTCTTATTTTTCACAAACGATCTCTACTTTATCGATACACAAGGTACTCCCTACAGAACCGGCAAAATATGCCCCATATTTGCTGGAAGTGAAAACTACTGCCAGATTATACTCGTAATTTTTCATTTTTTCTTCGCTGAAAGACAGATAAGGAGCCGTTCCATCATCCGACGGATCCCGCTGGTCCTGGATGAATTTCGGCCAATCGATCGGTATGCGCGATCCGTAGTGAAAATCGACATGAAATGCAGTAAACTCATCTTTCTTTTCTACCTCTACCCGGGCCAAAGCAACGATATTCTCACTGGTCAGCACATTGTTTCCGTCCAATGCTTTTCCATCGAGTTCTGCCGCTTCATATAAAACAGCATAAATATCTCCCTCATCTTCCTGCCCGGGAATCGTGACAGTATTTCCATTTTTATCTTTCGCCTTGAAAGGTTGGGTACCGGGAGTGTACTTGTAATATCCCTTGAGTTGCAGCGGTTTTTTCCCGAAAGGCAATCCGAAACGAGTGGCTTTCAACGGTTTTTGTACGGCATTATTTACATCGAAACTGCCCAGGAATAAGTTTCCTGCCGCAATGGGCATTTTAACCGTCTCTCCGAACTGTCCTGTGCTCTTCGTCTCCAACTTGATGGCTCTGCTTCCATCTATTCCATTTTCGATAGAAACCGTAGGGTATTCCTGCGGATTCCGGCCGACACCTGTCAAGGCAAACCCTGAATTTCCGGAAGCCCAAATATATTGTTTAAACAGGGCTGTTCCTTGTGTTTCCTCGAAAAACACCTGATATTTCCCCGTTTCATTCAGTTCATAGTGTTCAAAATCATATCGAAGCGGCAAATCGAATGTATCGATGATCACCGAATATTCTTTATGCCAATTTCCGTCCTCGGAGGTTACGGTAAATTTCTGGGGATGCGAATAGTCCATCACTCGGGCCGGATCGGGCGAAATGTTTGCCCCTTCCGTCAAGGTCACCTCTAAAGCCAGTTTTGTCAGGTCGATACTCGGATTAGCCTGGGCCAGCACCTGAGCATTGTTGATGATAATATTTCCTTTAATATTTGTTTCCGGTGATCCCTTTGCATTTAAAATCTTACATGCCGTAATATCTGCTTCTGCATTTAAAGGCTCGCTTTGAATACAAGCTCCCAATCCTCCGACCATCAACAGATACAAAAAACATTTTTTCATACTTCTCTTGCTTTAATTTCAATAAATCAGGCTACAAAGGTAGAATAAATTAGTCAAAGTCCATACAGCCGGTACAATTTATCGAGTATCCCGGCCTATAACAAGCTATTCTTTTTTATCCAAAATGGTCGTCATTGCATCAATTCCGGAGTCGTATCTACCCATTTATATAATTTATCACCACGCCGGATTTTTCCAGGCACCTGAACCGAAAACAATATTCCTTTTTCCACCTTTTCCACTGGCTGTAAATCGACCCTTATCTCAGGTACTTTCATTTGAATCGTTCCGGTTGTAGGACCTTGTATCAATATTTCGTCCCCAACTTTCAAGTCGAAAGATTCCAGTTTAAACTCTGCGACCTGCAAATTGGTAAAATAATTGGTCACTTTGCCAAGCAGAATTTTCTTTTTTGTCGCTTTCGAACCATATACCTCGCTCCATTCCCCTAAGCGTTGCCCCAAATAATATCCATTCCAGAATCCACGGTTGAAGACTGTCGCCAAGCGTTTTTTCCAAATCCGGATCTTATCCGCTGAATAGGTATCGTCGAGATAAGCATTTATCGCTTCGTTATAACACTCACAAACCGTACGTACATATTCGGCGGAACGGGCACGCCCCTCGATCTTGAAAACCCGCACACCGGCGTCGATCATTTTATTGATAAAACCAATTGTGCAAAGGTCTTTGGGCGACATGATGTATTCATTTTCAATATCGAGTTCGACTTCATTTTCGCGATCTTTGACCGTATAGGCTCTCCGGCAAATCTGATTACAGGCTCCCCGGTTAGCAGAAGCGTTTTTCTCGTGCAAACTCAAATAACATTTCCCTGAAACAGCCATACAAAGAGCCCCATGAGCAAACATTTCAATTTTGATCAGCCCTCCATTCGGTCCCCGTAAATCCTCCCCGACGATGCGACGATGGATTTCCATGACTTGCTCCAATACCACTTCGCGGGCCAAAACGATCACATCGGCATATTGGGCGAAGAAACGAACTACTTCGAAATTAGTGACATTACACTGAGTACTGATATGCACTTCGACTCCTACAGAACGTGCATACAAAATAGCGGCCAAATCGGATGCAATGATAGCAGTGACTCCGGCTTCACCGGCACAATCGATCACTTGCCGCATTTTCTCTAACTCTTGATTATAAATTACGGTATTGACAGTCAGATAGGTTTTCACCCCTTTCTCCGAACAAACCGATACGATATTTTTCAAATCCTCCAGCGTGAAATTTGCTGACGAACGTGCCCGCATATTTAATCCTTCCACACCGAAATAAACCGAATCCGCACCTCCCTGCAAAGCAGCATATAAAGATTCATAAGAACCTACAGGCGCCATCACTTCAAAATCTTTTCTGGTCATAACCTCATCCATTTGAAATACAAAGGTAAAATAAATAAATCGCAAAATTTATCCCGGATTTTTATTTTTGGCACAAACAAATCTATACCCCAAAAGTATAACTACAAAACCGACTTATTTCCCGCAAAATGAAAACTCAGACCAAAGTCCCTTCACTGATACAAGCAATTCTTCCATTGATTGTTCTGATCGCCCTACTCTCGTTTAATGTCAGTTATTTCGACGATCCTTTGGGGGGCTCTAATCAAATAGCCTTAATCATCGCAGCAAGTATCTGTAGCATCCTGGCCCTTTTCAATCATGTCAGCTGGCATGAAATCCAACGAAAAATATTGCAGACCATTAATTCGGCTATGACGGCGATACTTATTCTGTTATTGATCGGTTCGCTAAGTGGTTCCTGGATGCTGAGCGGAGTCATTCCAGCTATGATTTACTATGGAGTAGATATCATGCACCCGTCCTACTTCCTGGTGGCCTCTGTCGTCCTTTGTGCTATTGTATCTCTGGCAACAGGCAGTTCCTGGTCGACGATCGCCACTGTAGGTGTAGCTATCGTGGGAGTCGGTAATGCTTTCGGACTTCATCAGGGGCTTGTAGCAGGTGCCGTCATCTCAGGAGCCTATTTCGGCGATAAAATGTCCCCGCTCTCAGACACGACAAACCTGGCTCCTACAATTGCAGGAACGGATCTTTTCACTCATATCCGCTACATGGTATACACCACTTTCCCAACTTTAATTCTCACGTTGATCATATTCGGAATCATCGGCCTATATCAATTAAATACAGATACTGCCATAGATACCGGCTTTATAAAAAAGGGCCTGGAAAGTAGTTTCCACATTACTCCCTGGTTATTATCGGTCCCTGTTTTACTCATTATTATTATTATTATAAAAAAAGTTCCCCCCATACCTGCCATGCTGGGTGGAGTTGTTCTCGGAGTTATTTTCGCCCTCATTTTTCAACCTGATCTCCTCGATCAGCTGATCGCTCAAGAAAAGTTCCACAACACCTATCAGTTGATCATCCAAGCTGTCGGAAGTAGAATGACACTGAGCACAGGGGTATCCGAAGTCGACGAATTGTTGACAACAGGAGGAATGGAAGGTATGCTCGATACAGTTTGGCTAATTATTGCAGCTCTTACTTTCGGAGGAGTGATGGAAGCCAGCGGATCCTTAAAAAGAGTGGGTGAAGCTTTTATGCATTTTATTTATAACGACACTTCGCTGGTCAGCACGACCATACTGACTTGTATCTTCTTCAATATCACAGCCTGCGATCAATATCTTTCTATAGTCGTACCCGGTAAAATGATGCAAAAAATTTACGAACAAAGAGGCTTGAAACCCGAAGTCCTCAGTCGGGCTCTGGAAGATTCTGCGACAGTCACTTCCGTATTGGTCCCCTGGAATACTTGTGGAGCTACCCAATCACGGGTACTCGGCGTACCTACGATCGAATACCTCCCTTATTGTTTCTTTAATTTAATTTCCCCGCTGATGAATATTTTCATCACGATCATCCATTATAAAATACGAAGAATTAAAGTAAAAGCATAAGTAAATGACCGATAAATAATGATTTCTTTGAAAATAGAATCAAAACCTAAGTTTATTTTGTTACTTATTCCTCTTCGGTGATCGGAATTGGCGACCCGGTCTGACGACACAGAACCCGAAATCGGAATAGAAAGAAAAAATCATACCTAGAATTATTTTGTTACTTATTCGTCTTCGGTGTTCGTGTTTGGAGACCCGGTCGCTTCTGTCGGTCGTCTACCTTTTTCTTTCACTGACCGGCGGAACTCCTCACTACGTTCGTCAGACACCACCGGTCGGGCGTTCAGAAAAAGCAAGACGACACTCGACAGAGCTCCAATGGTCTCTAAACACGAACACCTCCGACTTACGTTATCACTGAATTGCAGACTAATCTTGATTTGAGAAATACCATTCTCCCCGAAAATAAGCCGAACAGTCCGGTTTCCTATGGCTGTAAATTTCCGCTTGTATTTTCTTTGCCGGTTAGCTCTAACGTTAGATGCAGGGTTTTATACCGGAGGACCATTGGAGCAGGAACGAGTGTCCGGTTAGGTTTTCCGAACGCCCGACCGGTGGTGTCTGACGAACGGAGTGAGGAGTTCCGCCGGTCAGTGAAGGAAAGCCTTAACGGACCGTTCCAGGCGAACCGGTCTGACGGTATAAAGCCCGGAATCGGAATAGAAAGAAAAAAAATTAAACCTACCATTCTTTAGTGATAACGGTTATACAAGCCACAATGGTTAGACCAGACTTCCGTAACTATTTATAAACTAATTTTATTTTAGAATTATATTTTACAACTAAAAAATTAGTTATACATTTGTCTGTAAAAAGAAATTCAATAAAAACAACTATGAAAGAATTAACAAGAGCAGAAGAACAAATTATGCAAGTGCTTTGGGATTTAGGAAAAGGTTTTGTGAAAGATATTATAGATAAACTTCCGGAGCCCAGGCCAGCTTACAACACAGTCTCTACCATCGTTCGGATTTTGCAGGATAAAGGATTTGTCGGTCACGAAACTTTTGGGAAAAGTCATTGTTATTATCCTTTGGTAGCCAAAGATACTTATACCAAAAAATTTTTAAAGAATTTCATCGGTAACTATTTTGGAAATTCATTCAGCCAAATGGTTTCTTTTTTTGCCAAAGAGGAAAACATTGATTTGAAGGAATTGGAAGAAATTCTAAAACGTGCAGACGAAGCACGACGATCAGAAAACTAACTCTTTAAAATCTATCCTCCATGCAAACTTTCCTCCTTTACATGATCAAATCTTCAACAATTCTGATCGTATTATTGACCTATTATCAATTTTTCCTGAAAAGACAGACTTTCTTTAATCTGAACCGGATTTTTTTGCTAGGCGTATTGATCCTATCGGCATTGCTTCCCTTTATTTCCATTGAAATAAACCGGAACGATATGATCGGTTTTCCCACTCTCGCCTCAGTCAGTGAATTGTTGGAGGAAAACCAGATAGGGAAAAGCAGTCAAAGCACGCTTATTACAGCCACAGAACAGCCGATCCCTATGATTCCCCTACTTTATGGGATCGGAGTTGTGTTTTTTTTCCTTCGTTATTTAACCACTCTATGCCGGCTATACTTATTCGTTCATCGAAATCCACGCAAACGATTACATGGATTGTATATGATCCAAATTCAGGAAGGCCTACCTACTTTCTCCTTCTTTAATTATCTGTTTATCAACCCCCACTCTTTGAGTCAGGAAAACAGACGGAAAATATTTGCACACGAAAAAATTCACATACAACAATGCCACAGTCTGGATTTGTGTATAGCCGAGATCATCTGCATCGCCAATTGGTTCAATCCTTTTGTGTGGTTAATAAAACAGCTTATTCTCGAAAACCACGAATATATCGCCGATCAACAGGTTATCCGTAAATATAAAATCAGCGGATACCTTGAATTACTCATTCAGCAAAGTCTGAAAGGAGTCTTTTCTTTTACGAACTATTTTTCGTGTTCGAATCTAAAAAAAAGAACCATTATGTTGACCAAAAAACAATCCCGCAAATTCCAGATGATCAATTATATTCCGGCATTTTTATTAGCCGGAATGCTATTTTATCTCTTCTCTTGTAAAAACATGTGCGAAAAACCGGAGTCGCCGGAGCTTCAAGTTTTTCAGATTGTAGAGAATATGCCTCAATTTTCAGGCGATCTCTCCAAGTGGGCGACACAAAATATCAAATACCCTTCAAAAGCGATCGAAGCAGGAATCGAGGGGAAAGTGTATGTCAATTTTATTATCGACTCGACAGGTCGGGTCGGACATGCTGAAATACAACGAAGTACCCAGTCACTATTGAATGCCGAAACCTTAAAAGGAATCGAGGCCATGCCCGATTGGATTCCGGGAAAACAAAGAGGAAAAGCGGTGCGAGTAATTTATACCCTGCCTGTTACTTTCAGTCTCAAAGACCAAGCCGGCAACTTCGCTCCGAAGGTTACCATAATTCCTCCCCATAACGAGGCCAAAACACCGACATTAGTGAAAGATTCTTCTGAAACAGAAAACAGTACGGAGGTTTGCATATTTCAGGTAGTTGAAGAGATGCCCGAATTTGCAGAGGGAAACGTGGCGGAATGGATCATGAAAAATATCAAATATCCGAAAGAAGCAATAGAAGCAAATATTACAGGTAAAGTCTTTGTTCAGTTCGTTATTGAAAAAGACGGAAGCATTACAAATGCTAAGATCGCCAGAAGTGCATCTACTCTGCTGGATGCAAAAGCTTTACGAATTGTAAATAATATGCCCCAATGGATCCCGGGAAAACAAAGAGGTAAAGCAGTCAGAGTCGCTTACACTTTACCCATAAGCTTTTCATTGGAGTAAGATAGAAAGCGTATTATTTTTTTTCCTATCTTTGCTTTATAATTGTAAAAATTAATAGAGTAAGCATATGAACGAGGAAGTAAAAATGTACATGGACGAGGCCAAAGAACAAATGCAAAATGCATTGGTCCACCTCGAAAATGAATTGGCGAAAATCAGAGCCGGCAAAGCAAACCCCAAAATTCTGAACGATGTTCTGGTAGATTATTACGGATCACCGACTCCATTGTCACAAGTAGCCAATATCACGGCTCCGGATCCACGTACAATTGCAGTTCAGCCTTGGGAAAAAAATATGCTTGGCCCTATCCAAAAAGCCATTATGAATGCCAATCTGGGATTTAACCCGGATAATAACGGAGAAGTTGTCCGGATCAATGTACCGCCCTTGACTGCCGAGAGAAGAAAAGAACTGGTGAAACAATCGAAAGGGGTCGGTGAAACCGCCAAGGTAAGTATCCGGAATGCCCGTCGCGATGCTATCGACGAATTCAAAAAAATGGTGAAGAGTGGTCTGCCCGAAGATGAAGCTAAAGATGCCGAAGATGAAGTTCAAAAGATCACAGACAGCTATAACAAAAAGATAGATGAAATCCTGACCGCAAAGGAAAAGGATATTATGACCATCTAAGATTTTCTGTCAAAGACAGAAAATAGATTAGCGGAACTACGTTCCGGATTGGTGTCAGACCTTCGGTTTTTCCGATCAGTGCATCTTCGATGCTGATTAACGAACTCTCGGTTCTGACTGAATATTCGATCCGAAACGTAGTTTTTTAATCAGTATTTCGCAGACCAGAGATCAGAGGTTTCACTGATCTTTCTCACTCTCTCCAAATCCTCGGGCGTATCGATTCCTACCGATTCGTGATCGGTGAACCTTACCGCAATCTTATAACCGTTCTCAAGCCAACGCAATTGTTCCAGAGATTCTGCCTTTTCCAGTTTTCCCTGAGGCAAAGCTGTAATCTCTCGTAATACTTCAGGCCGGTAAGCATACATGCCCACATGTTTGTAAAAAGGAATCACAGCACTCCATTCTCCTTGCTCTTTTCCCCGGCAATAAGGAATGGCAGAACGGGAAAAATAAAGAGCGGTCTGCAGAGACGAGCATACCACCTTAACCTTATTGGGATCGAAAATATCCGCATTCGTGTCGAATTGTTTTGCCAAGGTAGCGATCTGAATCCGGGGATCTTCAAAACAAGCGATCAAAGCACGTACCTGATCGGGTTGAATAAAGGGTTCGTCTCCCTGTATGTTGACAACAACATCATAAGTTTTTCGGTAATCAGCCACAATATGCCGGTAGGCTTCGCAACAACGGTCGGTTCCGCTCTTGTGGTCGGCAGAAGTCATCACTACTTTTCCTCCGAACCCTACAACCCGGTCGTATATCCGCTGATCGTCCGTTGCGACAAAAGCGTCTTGTGAAACCAACTGTGCTTTTTCTACCACATGCTGGATCATCGGTTTACCACCGATCTCAGCCAAAGGTTTACCCGGAAAACGAGTCGATGCATAACGCGCCGGAATCAAAATTAAAACATTCATTCAATTATTCTTTAGCCGGTTCACGCCCCTCTTTTTTTGTCATTTGGCAATTGCCATTGAATATCACTCCCGGTTCGATCGAGAGTACAGATGAAACAATATTTCCAATCACTTTGGCGGACGATTTCAGTGAAACCGTCCCGGAAGCTTGTATATCACCAAGTACAACCCCCAATACGTCTACATTGCAGCAATCGATGTTGCCTTCAATCTTGGCCGTATTACCAACCACTAATCTCCCTGAAGTAATGATCTTACCTTTTATGATTCCGTCGATCCGGATATCGTTCTTTGTTTTTATATCACCTACAATAACCGTACCTTCGCACAACAAATTGACAGCATTTCCAGGATTCTCTTTACCCATAATAATCACCTTAATTTATTTCGACGCTTTTTTAATTTCAATCCTTTCCTGATGGTTGCACCAAGCGTTATTTCGAGTGTATCTGTAATCAAGCCACCTTCGATCACAGCATCTCCTCCCATAACAGTTTTACAGGCCACACATACATTACCTGTAATAGTGCCGTTGATATATAATTCATCGCAATCCACATCTCCGTCGACCTTCCCCCCTTTGTTTATGATCACCAGTTTTCCGGCATGTACATTTCCTTGAATCATACCATCCAGGTATACACTCTTATCGGTCTTCAAATTACCGTCAATTCTGGTATTTTCCAGTATCCGGTTCCCCTCATATTCAATATCAAAACGTTCCTGATTCATAAACTATAAATTCACATCGAAGATATAACAAGTAATTGAAATATAAAAGCGACTTACACGGCTTTTTTTAGTTCCCCAAAAAATTCGTTTTTTCTGTAGTTACAAGGGGTACAGGAGTTAAGTCTACACTTCGTCCGATCAACTGCCGGCATTAAAAGGTTTCAATTATAGACTTTATAAACTTCTTTGGCTATAAAAAAACCGGCTTGAAAATTCAAACCGGTTTTCCATATCCTTTTTCCAACTTTACTTCTTGGGATCGTAAGCCCATTTCAGCCAGATAGCTCCCCAGGTAAATCCCGCACCGAACGCTGCGAGAATCAGATTATCTCCCTTGTGTAACTGATTTTCCCATTCGTACAGGCACAATGGAATCGTTGCAGAAGTGGTATTTCCATATTTCTGGATATTCACCATAACTTTAGAAGGATCGAGTCCCATACGATCGCCGGTAGCAGAGATAATACGCAGATTTGCCTGATGGGGCACCAACCATGCGATATCGTCGGCGGTCAGGTGATTTTTTTCCATAATTTCTGCTGCGGTATCGGCCATTTTCGTTACGGCATGTTTAAATACGAACTGGCCATCCTGAAAAATAAAATGTTCACGGTTAGTAACCGTTTCTATGGAAGGAGGATTCAGCGATCCACCGGCTTTCATATACAAATGGTCGCGTCCCATACCATCCGAGCGCAGGATGTGATCCATCACACCAAGCTCTTCTGCTGTCGGTTCGAGCAATACAGCTGCAGCAGCATCACCAAACAACGGACAAGTCTTACGATCCGTATAATCGGTGATCACGGACATTTTCTCACATCCGACAAATACCACTTTTTTATATCTACCACTTTCTACATACTGAGTAGCAGTAACCAAGCCAAAAAGGAATCCGGAACAACCTGCATTCAAATCAAATCCGAAAGCATTCTTCACTCCAACCATATCGGCAATAATCTGCGCATTAGCAGGGAAATGCATATCCGGTGTCACTGTGGCACAAATCAACAAATCTACTTCTTCCGGTTTGGTTCCGGTTTTCTCGAACAGATCTTTTACGGCTTGTGCACCCAGCCAGGCACTTCCTTTCGTCGGATCTTTTAAAATTCGTCTTTCTTTGATCCCTACCCGGGTCATGATCCATTCATCAGAGGTATCCACCATCTGGCTCAATTCCTCATTGTCGAGGATATAGTCGGGATAATATGCCCCTACTCCGGTTATTATGGCTCTCAGCCTATTCGTTTGCATAACTATAAATTTAAATCAGAGATTACCCCCGCACACGCAAGGGTAAGTTTCATGAATTATATAAACAACCATAGCCCCCTAGGGCTTAGGAGGCTGGCTGTGTATGATTCTAAAACAATCCTTTTCGTGTCAAGATTATGCTACTACTGCTTTCTCAATAGCCAACTTTCCTCTGTAATATCCACATTCAGGACATACTGTATGATACTGTACAGCAGCACCACAGTTAGAACACTTAGCAATAGCGGTTACCGTAATCGCATCATGCGTTCTTCTCTTATTTCTTCTCTGTTTTGAGGTTCGATGTTTCGGATGTGCCATTTCTTTATTATTTATTTAGTTATTAATTAATTTTTTCAATTCATTCCATCTCGGATCTATTGGTTTATCATCTTCTTCTATCACATATTCATGCAACACTTCCTGCATATCTTCGTCGCATTCTCCTTCGGGATGCACTACCCGCATCGGGTAATTCAACATATAAGTTTCATAAAGATACGAACTTACATCCAAATAGTCATCCTCCGGCGACAATATTATATAATCATCTTCGTTCCCTTCTTCCCGTCCGTTTTGTTTTACATACAAATTCATAACACCGGACACCGGAAGATTTACTTCTCCTAAACATCTGTCGCAGGTTGCTTTTACCATTCCTTCGATCGTTATACGTACTTCCATTAAAAGTGAACTCTTCACGATCAGTACGGTAGCTTTGACTTCTCCCCGGGTTCCTTTCGTTGCTTCAAAACAATCGAAGAATCCCTCATCCATGATGAACTCAAAAGAGTGTTTTCCCTCTCCTAATCCTCTGAATGCTATCTTATATTCTCTCAATCTATCCACAAGCCTTGACGTAAAACGGCGCAAAGATAATACAAAAACTAGAAACAAAAAACGAAAGGCTAAAAAAAAGACAGAGTTAACTAAATTAACTTCTTCAATACTGGTGTTTTAACTGTCTTTATTTCTGTCTTCGCCTGATCGTCGAACCGTTCGAAAATACATTATCTATATTTCCCGCTTTCTTCCATCATACTCAGATAGCTCACATAACGGCTCTCACTGATTTCGTCTTGCTCCACAGCTTCCAACACAGCACAACCGGGTTCATGGGTATGGGTGCAATTATAAAAGCGGCATTCTCCGGACTTCGCGAATATTTCCGGGAAAAAATGCGACAACTCCTCTTTTTTCAAATCGATAATTCCAAAACTTCGTAATCCCGGAGTATCGATAATGAAACCGCCCTGTTTCAATGGAAACATTTCAGCAAAAGTGGTGGTATGCTTCCCCGAATCGTGGGCATCCGAAATTCCTGCAGTTTTCAGGTCCAAGCCAGGCTCAATGCAATTGACTAAAGAAGATTTCCCCACTCCCGACAAGCCGGAAAGCACGGTGATCTTGTCTTTCAGTAAACTCCGGATTTCATCGACGTGTTCACCGGTTTCTGCCGATACGGCATAACAAGGATACCCGATTTTACGGTAAATCACCGTCAATCCCCCTAACATTGCCTGATCTTCGGCATCATACAGATCCGTTTTATTAAAAACCAGTACGGCAGGAATATTATAAGCTTCTGCAGTTACCAAAAAACGATCGATAAATACGGTAGAAGTCACCGGATGATTAACAGTCACCACCAACAAAGCCAAATCGACATTTGCTGCAATAATATGCGACTCTTTGGACAAATTCGTCGATCTACGGATAATATAATTACGTCTCTTTCCTATTGCCGTAATAACATAGCCTTCACTTCCTTCTTCCAATTCCACCTCATCTCCGACAGCTAACGGATTGGTCGTTCGGATTCCTTCCATCCGGAATTTCCCCCGAATACGGCATTGCACCATATTCCCTTCCTCCAATCTTACCCAATACCAACTACCGGTCGATTTTACGACAATTCCTCTTTTCATCTTTTTCGTCCAAAATTATCATTTTATACCTGCAAAGCTATAAAAATAAACCTATTTTTGCGTCGACAAACGAATCAATTGTTATCGCTCTATGAAATTAGTATTTGCAACGAACAACAAGCATAAGCTGGAAGAGATCAGCCATTTATTAGAAGGCGAAGCCGAAATCGGCTCGCTTGCGGAAATCGGTTGCCAGGAGGATATCCCGGAAGATCACGACACTCTGGAAGAAAATGCCTTGCAAAAAGCCCGATACATCAAAGAACATTACGGGTACGACTGTTTTGCGGATGATACGGGGCTTGAAATCGAAGCACTGGATAAGCGTCCCGGTGTATATTCTGCCCGCTACGCCGGTCCTGCAAAAGATTCTGTCGAAAACATGAAGAAAGTACTTCGCGAAATGGAGGGGATATCCGATCGGAAAGCTTGTTTCCGTACGGTTATCGCTTTAATTCAAGGAAAAGAAGAGCACCTGTTCGAAGGAAGGGTAGACGGCAAAATATTAACCGCCCAACAAGGAGAAGCCGGTTTCGGATATGACCCGATTTTTCAACCCGAAGGGTTCGACCTCAGTTTTGCTGAAATGCCTATGGACGAAAAAAATAAAATCAGCCATCGGGGAAGAGCTATTCAGCAATTAATCGCATTTTTGAAAGAGCAACACAACAAGTGAAAACTCAAAAATGGAAATTGTTCAGGGAATCATATTAAAAACCAGCCCTTACTCGGAAACTCAGAAAATTATCCGAATCTATACGAAAGAAAAGGGGTATCTGTCCATGATATCCCCTTCGGTCGTATTCAAAAGAAAAACCAAAACTGTCCATCTCCTGCAAATCAGCGAGATCGAATTTTTCGAGAATGAAAAGAGCGATTTGCACAAACTCCGTCAAATCTCTCCGATCATCAACCTGCCCGAGTTATATTTCGATATTTTCAAGATGAATATCCTTTTGTTGTGGGGAGAAATTCTGAACCTGATTTTAAAAAATGAAGGGAAAAATGAAGAGCTGTTCGATTACCTGACCCATTCCATCGAATACCTGAACTCGACCCATAACGACATCGGAAACTTTAACCTTTATTTTCTCTATCGTCTGGCCGGTTTTATCGGTTTTCGGATCAACACTTCTTCATGGCAGGAGAATTACGTTTTCAATATCAACGACGGGAGCTTTTATCCTTCCGATCCGGCCACTCCGTATATTTCGGGACCGAATACCGCTAAAATCATTTACCAGCTATGTACTTGTCCTCTGGCCGAAATAAAAGCCATTCCTCTCAACCGGCAATCGCGCAATATTCTATTGGATGTTATCCTGCTTTTTTACAGCATCCATCTGAATATCAATTTCAATATTAAAAGTATACAGGTTATCCGGGAAGTTTTTGCCTGAACATTCCCGATATTTCCCCAACAGTCGATAGAAAAATACCCTTCGTCTATAATATTTGGTCAAATTAAAAAAAGAAATAAACTTTGAAGTTGAGAAATTGTCTTAAAGTTCAGAGTGTTGTTAAAAAAAATGTTATTTCCCCGTCTGATTGGAAAGAATATTTTAAATATTTTATAAAATGAGAATATTGCAGTACAAAGTTAACATCTTTTATTATATTTATCGTCAAGATTTGCAAGTAGAGCTTTAAAAACAGGAATATGAATATCAAAATCCAAGATTTGACCAAGGTTTACCCGGATGGTCATAAGGCGTTAAACGGCTTGAACCTGAATATAGAACCCGGCATGTTCGGTTTACTGGGGCCTAACGGAGCAGGTAAAACGACGTTGATGCGGATTATGACTCTTTTGCAAAATCCCTCTTCAGGTACTATTTTTTTCGATGATTACGATATTTTGCGCGATCGTAAGGCTATTCGTTCTGTTTTAGGCTATCTACCTCAGGATTTCCGTTTTTTCGAAAAACTAAAAACCTGGGAATTTCTAGACTACGGGGCAGGACTGGCGGGAATAAAAGGCACCCGGAAAAGGTCGGAAATCGTCGATGAGATGCTGAGAAAGGTCGGTTTGTATGAAGTCAGGGACCGTTGGGCTAACCGGTTGTCGGGTGGTATGAAAAGACGTCTTGGGATTGCACAGGCGATCATCGGTAATCCGAAAGTCATCATCGTCGATGAACCGACGACAGGTCTGGACCCGGAAGAACGAATCCGGTTCAGAAATATCCTTTCGGAAGTCAGTGATAAAGATGTCATCATTATCTTATCCACTCACATTGTGGGGGATATATCCAGCACCTGCAAAAAACTGGCCTTACTGAACAAGGGAGAATTGAAATTCGAAGGTTCTCCGGACGATATGATTGAATTAGCCCAGGGGAAAGTATGGGAAATCTTCGTTACCGACCCTGAATTGCAGCAAATCAAGGAAAAATATCCGATCATTTCTACTATTCCTTCGGAAGGAGGCTGGGAGATCCAAATCGTAACCGAAAAATTGGAAGGTTTCGACGGCAAAGCCATTATCCCCAATATCGAACATGCTTACGTCTATTTTATGGACTATCTGCTAAAGGATAAAATGGACATGTATAGCGAAAAAATCGGTGGAGACCTATTTAATTAATAATGTATTAATGTTTTGATATGAATTTAAACCATATAAATGTTATTGCCCGATACGAAGTAAAACTGGTGAAACGAAGCTGGTTATTTCGTATTTTTGCCATACTCGCGCTGCTATTTATCTCTGCCATTATGTTGGGTTATCAAACCGGTATCGTCAACCGGATGGATAATCTTTGGCCGAGAATCGCCGTTTCTTCACTGATGCCATTCTGTAACACTTATTTTTATAATATCGCTCAATCGGTCATCGTCGTATTTCTGGCCGGCAGCTTCCTGAAAAGAGACAAAAAACTCGATACCGCCGAAGTCATCTATGTCCGGCCGATGAGTAATGCCGACTATATTGTCGGTAAGACCTGGGGTATTGTAAAGGTTTTCATTACACTGAACATTATCACCTTATTATTTACGGCTTTTTTAAACATACTGATCAATAAATCTCCGTTCGATCTGTTTCCATATCTATTCTATTTATTGACGATTTCGGTACCTTCCCTGTTGTTTGTCCTGGGTTTATCCTTTACGGCCATGTGCATCCTTAAAAATCAGGCGGTCACTTTCATCGTAATGCTGGGAATTATCGGCACTGTTTTCTTTTACCTGACCGATACGT
Source organism: Odoribacter sp. N54.MGS-14 (assembly GCF_000980295.1). NCBI lineage: Bacteria > Pseudomonadati > Bacteroidota > Bacteroidia > Bacteroidales > Odoribacteraceae > Odoribacter > Odoribacter sp. N54.MGS-14. The sequence goes on from NZ_LARL01000002.1 coordinate 35,828, forward strand.
TATATGGGGTATTCGATTTCTTCGGAGTAAATATCCCGGCCATATTTTCAGATGTCACGGGACATGCCGATCTCCGGCTTTTTTTACTCCAGCGGTTTTCTTATCTACTGGCAGGAATCGGCCTGATCAGCATGACCATCGCTCTGGTGAAACGCCTGCCTCACAAACCGTGGAAAATAGCTGTCGTATATACTTTTAGCTCACTATTTCTATTGGCAGCCTGTCTCGGAGGATTGTTATACATCCTGCATTATAATCATCAGCTCGATCTCCGTAATCAGTACATCATGACATTCGATAAATATGCAGATGTCCCGCATGTCGACTTGCTGGTCAACGATATTTCGGTTACTCCTCAAGGACACAGACTAGCAGGAAAGAGTACGGTAAAAGTAGCCAATAACAATGCAAAGCCTCTGGATAAAATTATTTTTTACCTTAATCCGGAGCTAACGGTTACCTCTGTAGAAATGGCCGGGAAAAACCTGCCCTTCCGAAGAGATCACCAGGTTATCGAAGTAGATCAACCCATCCAGCAGCAAGAAGAGCTTACGTTGACGATCAACTATGAAGGGAAAATCAGTGAAAATATTTGTTATACCGATGTCCTGACAGAAGATTACCTGGATACTAAAGTCCCGCAGGTATTCTGGCGTTTCGGTAAACGTTATGCATGGCTGAGTAATACCTTTACCCTATTGACTCCCGAATGTATCTGGTATCCGGTAACCATCGCCCCCGTTAACCCGGGAGCTCCGTACAATGTCAGGAAGAATTTCACAGACTATACACTTACCGTTCATTATGAAGGCGACAAGACCGTTTTGTCACAAGGCAAAAGTAAGATCGACGGTTCGGTCATCACCTTTACGAATACCTCCGCTTTGCCCGGAATCAGTCTAACCATCGCCGATTATGATAAAAAGGCTTTACGGGTAGATTCCACGGATTACGAGATCTATTACTTTAAAGGCCACGATTATTTTTCAAAATACTTCGAACCCTTATCCGATACCTTGCCCGGAGTCATTCGGGAAGTAAAAAACAGCCTGGAAATAGAGAAAGACCGGGATTATCCTTTCGGAAAATTTGTCTTAGCCGAAACCCCGGTACAATTTGCCACTTATGCCCGTAACTGGAAAGGTTATACCGAATATGTCATGCCTGAAATCCTCTTCGTCCCGGAACGAGGAATTTCTCTAGGCCAGGATTTTGAGGCAGAAAGAAGACGGATGAATGAATGGGGACGGCATGGGGGCCCTATGGACGAAACGGAACAAAATATTTCCCTCTTCAATCGTTTCGTGAGCTCTTTAACCTCCGAAAACAGCCAAAATGGCTGGAATCCGGACAATAAACTGATCAATAAATCCAATATCACTCCGATGTTGTTCGGACATACGAACTACATCAGCTCTCCCGAATATCCGGTAATCGACATCGCAGTCAACAACATGATGAATACTTCTTCCGATCAGGGCTTCCGTTTCTGGGGAGGTATCATCAACGACAAACAGCGAGCCAACCTCTATCTGGAATCACATAGTTTCGAGACAGCGATCGGAGATACCGAACTGAAGCCGGAAATTTTCTATGAATTGCTGAAATTGAAAAGTGCAGCATTGAATAACTATATCACTTCCCAGATCACACAGGAAGATTTCAATAAATTCCTAAAGGCATTTTTTACTAGCCGTCAGTTCCAGAATATACCGTTCGATACACTCCGATACGAAATAGAGAAGAGGTTCGGGATTCGGTTGTCCGATTTTATCGACACCTGGTATACGGCCTCCCATACCCCGACCATCTATATCAAGGATGTGGATGCCAATCAAATTGTGTTGGATGAGTTTACCAAATACCAAATTAAATTCAAGGTCAATAATCCCTCCGACATAGATGCTATCATCAGTACGGAAGTCATGCAAGGCGGAGGAGGCGGTATGCGGCGGGGAGGCGGTATGAGTTTTGAAACGGAGAAAAAAAATTACATTATTCCGGCCGGAGAAGCCCGGGAAATCAAGATTATCAGTGACGAGCGCCCGGCCAATATTTCGATAAATACCAATATTTCACACAATCTACCGACATCGCATAATTTCAATTTTTCTAAAATCGACAATACGATCAGCGATACTACTTCGGGAATTTATCCGATAAACCCGGATGTCTTCAAGCCGAATCCAAATGAAATCATTATCGACAATGAGGATCCGGGATTCAGGACGATCGCCTCGAATAACCGGCATAAACTGAAGGATCTTTTCAAGAAAAAAGATGACGAAAAGTATAAGAATTTTATGCCCTGGTGGATGCCTTCCCAATGGACGGCCATAGCCGCCGACTATTGCTACGGTGAAACGATAAACTCTGCGGTTTATAAAAATAAAGGCAGTGGGGCCAATGCCGTAGAATGGAAAACGGAAATCCCTAAAGACGGTTACTACGAGGTGTCCATCTGGAATGCAAAAATGTCGGGCAGAATGTTTTTTATGGACAGACGCCGCGGTCGTCACAAAGAGGAACGTAATCAGACTTATACCATCCAATACGATAAAGAGAAAGAATTGGTGACACTGGACCTGGATGAAGAAACCGAAGGATGGGTTTCGATCGGGAATTTCTATCTACCTCAAGGAGAAGTCATCATCACTTTGACAGATAAAGTTTCCGGAGATTACGTCATTGCAGACGCCGTTAAATTTACAGCCACAGAAGAATAACAAACGAATAACCCGATAAACGCAGACAATATGCTTAAACAAACTTTGGTCCTCGGTCTTTTAACCCTCAGCGGGTTATATAGTGCGCATGCACAGGAAGTACTTACACTCGAAAAAGCATTGAACACGGCTTTCGAACACAGTCCTTCACTGATTCAAAGCAAACTCAGCCTCGAGCAACGTCAATTGAATCTAAAAGCTCAGGATGCTTCCCTGAAATCACAATTTTCATTGGATGTCACTCCTTTCAGGTATACCCGTAACAACCAATACGATAATTTCAACAGTAAATGGTATGCCAACGAGACCAAAATGTCATCGGCTTCATTCGGTATCACGCAACCCATAAAATGGACAGACGGAACCATCTCTCTATATAATGACTTTTCCTGGCAGGACGCTTCCAACAGGACTTCCGGTGGCAACAATACCTCCTTCAACCATAATCTGTCTTTACGTATTTCGCAGCCTTTGTTCACTTATAACAGGACAAAGATGCAGCTCAAAGAACTGGAATATGCACTCGAAAATGCCAAAATCAGTTATGCCCTCCAACAATTAAGTATCGAAAAAAACGTCACCAGCCAATTTTACGATGTATATCAAAAACAAAAGGATCTGAACATCTCCCGGGATGAATACAACAACCAGAAACAAAACTACGATATCATCAAAAATAAGGTCGAAGCCGGGCTGTTAGCCAAAGAAGAACTTTATCAGGCGGAAGTCAATCTGGCGAACAGTGAATCCACTGTATATTCGAAAGAGATCAGTTTTGAAAATGCGAAAGACAATTTCAAGCTTTTACTGGGAATGTCGCTGGATGAAGATATCGCGATACTGTTCGACAATAATATTCCGACAGTCGATGTCAATATTAACGATGCAGTTAAATACGCCCTGGATCAACGCATGGAAATCCGCCAAAAACAGATTACCCTGGAACAGGATGTATTTTCGATTATCCGGACAAAAGCAGAAAGCGAATTCAAAGGTGATTTAAGTGTCCGGGTAGGTATGGATGCCCTGGCCGGAAAAGTAAAAAATATGTACGACAAGCCCACCGACAACGAAGAGGTTGGCGTAACCCTCACCATTCCGATCTTCGATTGGGGGGCTAAAAAGGCAAAAGTAAAATCCAGCCAACTGGCTATGGAATCGGACGAAATCAGCCTCGAAGAACAGAAAAAAGAGATTGTCATCGATGTCCGCCAGATTTGCCGTAACCTGCCGACGCTGATCCGTCAAATCGAAATCAAAAAGAAAAGCATTGAAAATGCAGAACGTACCTATGAAATCAATCTGGAAAAATATCGCAACGGTAATCTGACCGGTATGGACTTACAACAGTTCCAAAACCAGTTGACTACTGCCAAACAAGATTATACGAGCGCTATTATCAGCTACAAAATCGAGCTCTTGAACCTGAAAATCCAAACCCTTTGGGATTTTGAAACCCATAAAAGTTATTTACCTGTAGATCTATTGAAATAAAAATAACCCTATAAGTCCGTTAACAAGTAAAATCACGATAATCATGAATAAGAATTTTAAAATCCTGGGAGCTGTTATGTTAGGATTCATGTCGTTTTCCTGTAATAACAATCAGGGAAATAACTCTTCTGAAGCCACTACCCCAGTATGGGTCGAGGACGTACAACTCAGAAACATTGAGGAATATATTACAACAACCGGAACAGCAAAGGCAGCTAAAACGATAGAAATAAAATCGGAAACCAACGGAGCTTACTACTTACAGAAAAATCCGAAAACCGGTCGTCCTTATCAGCTGGGTGACATCGTCGAAGCCGGAGCTGTCATCATCCGTCTGGAAAATAAGGAATATGAAAACAACGTGCAGTTGGAAAGTAAGAAATTACAAATCCAGATCACCGAGAAGGAATGGGAAGGTCAGAAAATCCTGCTCGAGAAAGGCGGAGCAACCGAAAAAGACGTAAACAACGCTGAAAACTCTTATATCAATGCGAAGTTAGCCTTGGAAAACGGTTATATCACTTTAGAAAAACTGAGTATCAAAGCTCCGTTCAAAGGAGTTATCGTCAATCTTCCCTACTATACTCCGGGGGTAGAAGTCGCTTCCGGTAGTGTGATGGTCGGCCTGATGGATTATAGTAAAATGTATGTAGAAACCCAATTCCCTGAAAACACATTGACCAAACTGAGAATCGGACAGCAAGTACATATCACCAATTACAATATCAAATCGGATACTTTAAGAGGCATACTGACTCAGTTATCTCCGGCCATCAACGAAGAAACCCGTACCTTCTCGGGGTATATCGAAATCGATAACCCGGATTTAAAACTTCGTCCGGGTATGTTCGCCAAAGCAGATATCGTCACAGTACGGAAAGACTCTGTCATCTCTATTCCCAAAGATATCATTAAAAACCGCCGGGGAGGTAAATTAGTATATACGGTCGACAGAAACAGTGCCGAAGAAAAAGTCATCCATACCGGTATCAGTGACGATAAATACATCGAAGTAGAAAAAGGACTCGAAGCCGGGGACAAGATCGTCGTGAAAGGTTACGAATGGTTACGTAACCGGAGCAAAGTAAAAGTGATGAAGTAACTGTATTCACGACAGTCTGAAAAATTCTTTGTCGGTAAACGTCCAAATTGGTAAACGATTAAATTATGGGAATTACAAAATTTGCAGTAAAATACCCGGTCAGTGTATTAATGATCACACTGGGGGTATGTCTGCTAGGAATCATATCATACAATAAATTGGGAACAGATTTATTTCCCGATTTAAAAAATCCGGCTTTATATATCGATTTGCAAGCCGGTGAGCGTCCACCTGAAGAGATCGAAAAACAGTTTGTAGAAAAAATAGAAGCTATGGCAGCACGCCAGGAAGGTGTGAAAGACGTCAGTAGCAGCAGTAAGGTAGGAGGAGCCACGATTACGGTGGAATACGACTGGGATCAGGATATGGATGCCGCCTTTTTGGATTTGCAACGCAGCATGTCTCAAATCGCTCAGGACGAAGAAATCACTTCCCTGAATGTTTCCCGCTACGATGCCAATGCCACGCCGGTCATGATCATTTCCATGAGCCATAAAGAAATCAAGGATATGAACGAACTCCGGAAAATAGCAGAAAACTATATGCGGAGCGAACTGGTCAGACTGGAAGGTGTGGCCGATATCCAACTCAACGGCCAGGAAAATGCTTTTGTGGAGGTCAAAACCGACTCTTATATGCTGGAAGCTTTCAACCTGACTGCCGAAACGATCGCGTCGAAAATAGAAAGTATGAACCGGAATGTTTCGGGAGGTACCATTGTAAACGACGACATCCAATATACGGTAAAAGGGGTGAATTTATTAAAAGACCTGGAAGACATCGGGAATATTATCGTTGCTTTCAAAACCCCCGGTAGTACCGACACCGAGTCGGGGAACAGCTCTACCGTGAAAGCTCCGGTATACCTGAAAGATGTTGCCAAAATCGAACTAAAAAATAAAGATCCTGAAAATCTGGTGCGCTACGATGCCGAACGTAGTCTGAGTATCAGTGTCTACAAAGAGAATAAATACAATACAGTGAAGGCAGTTGAAAATATCACTGCCAAACTGGAAGAATTGCAGAAAAGTATGCCCGGTTATGAATTTCACGTCATCAGTAACCAGGGAGATTTTATCGGAGCTTCGATCGGGGAGGTCAAGGATTCTGCCGTTATGGGTATTTTATTGGCCATGCTGGTATTGTACGTTTTCCTGCGCCGCATCAATACAACCTTGATCGTCAGTGTTTCTATTCCGGTGTCCATCATCGCTACGTTCAATTTGATGTACTTCAACGGATTGACGATCAATATCATGACACTGGGGGGATTAGCCCTGGGAGCCGGTATGTTGATCGATAATGCCATTGTTGTCATGGAGAATATTTTCCGGAATCTGGAAAACGGCCTTTCCCCCAAGGAAGCGGCTATCAAAGGAGCTTCGGAAGTTTCAGGGGCTATCACGTCTTCAACCCTCACGACCATAGTGGTATTCTTACCTATCGTTTACATCCAGGGAGCTGCCGGAGAACTTTTTAAAGAACAGGCCTGGACCGTTTCGTTCTCTCTATTGTCTTCTCTTTTTGTTGCGGTATTGTTAATCCCGATGTTAGCTTCACAATATGTGAAAGCACCTGCCAAAAATCAGGCTTCTTTAAAAATCAAAGGATACGGTCAGTTTGTCGGTAAACTTTTGAAACACCGGTACGCTGTCGTCCTGGCCGCGTTAGTGGTCATGATCGGAAGTTACCTGCTGCTCCCGTTGATCGATAAAGAATTTATGCCTAAAGCAGATTCCCGGGAATTTTCGACTTACATCACTCTGGAACCGGGAACCCGTCTGCAAAGCACGGATAATGCGGCCGCTACCATCGAAAATATGATTATAGAGTTGGCAGGAGACGATCTGGAATGGATTTTTACTCAGGTTGGACCTTCGACAACAACCGAAAGCCAAACGACTAGCGGGAAACTCGAAGGCGAAAATCAGGCAGAGGTAAAAGTCAAATTGAAAAACAAAGCCAAAGCCGATGCAGATTATATTATCAGTAATCTGAGTCATAATTACACGATTCCCGAGGGCGTGGAGATATCGTTCGAAAAGGAACAATCTGCCTTACAAAGCATCCTCGGAACGGAAGGAGCTCCTGTAATTATCGAGATTAAAGGGGAGGAACTGGAAATGATCGACGAACTCAGCACGGAGGTAAAGGAGAAAATAGCCTCTATCCCCGGACTCTACGATATCAAAACTTCTATGGAACAAGGAGCTCCGGAAGTCAACATCTCTATCGACCGGTTGAAAAGCGGGATTTACGGGGTAGATATCGCTTCGGTGGCCAGTCAGATAAAAGAAAAGCTGAACGGGAAGACGGCCAGCAATTTCGAATCCGAAGGTGAACCGATCGATATCGAAATCAAAGTACCGGAAGTATCGCTCGATGAATTGCAAAATGTTGAAATCGTACAAGGAGAAAAGAAATATCGTCTGGGTGAGATTGCAGAGGTTTCGATTACGACAGCTCCGAAAGAAATCAACCGTAGCAACCAAAACCGGATCGGTAAAGTCACCGCAATGCTCGAAAAGGGCTATACATTAGGCAGTGTCACTCCGGAAATCAAAGCACAGTTGAAAGATATCCAATTCCCTGCTAAATATTCAGCACAAATTACCGGAGAAGAAGAGAAACGGGCCGAATCGTTTCAAGGTTTGTCCTTTGCTCTGATACTATCTATCGTATTGGTATATATGGTGATGGCTTCTCAATTCGAATCCTTGCGTCATCCGTTTACCATCTTGCTGACGATCCCGTTGGCCGGAGTAGGCTGTATTTACGCATTTTTGCTAGCCGGAGCCTCTTTGAATATGATGGCTTTTATCGGTATCATCATGCTGGCAGGTATAGCTGTCAACAACTCCATCTTACTGGTAGATGCAGCCAACAGGCTCAAGGCAGAAGGATTCGCTCTGACAGAGGCCATAAAAGGAGCCGCCCAACAGCGTATCCGCCCGATCATCATGACCAGTCTGACTACTATTCTGGCTTTATTGCCGATGTGTTTCGGATTCGGAGAGGGTGCTTCACTGCGATCCCCTATGGCTTTGGCGGTGATCGGCGGTCTGTTCACTTCTACCCTGATGACATTAGTAGTGATCCCGTGTGTTTACTACATTTTTGACAAAAAAGTCAAAAACGTAGAGAAGATTTGAAAGGCATTTTCGAGCTTTTGACATTTTTGATTCTAAATAAGAAAAAATGAACAAACTAATAAATCGTAAAGTACTGATTTCGATGATCTTCATCGGTTTGACCATGATGGGGTTGTTTTCGTACAGGTACTTACTGATGGAATTATATCCGGATGCGGAGTTCCCCTCCCTGAATGTAACTATTTCCACCAAGACCGAGCTGGATCCGAAGTACATCGAGAGTCAGGCAGCTATTCCGGTAGAAGGCGTAATCAGCGGCTTGGAAGGCGTCGAGGATATAACGACATTGATTTCCAATAGGAACGCCCGTATCACTGTTTCCTTTACCAAAAATACAAATGTCAAATATGCTTACCTGAAGCTGGAAGAAAAAATCAAAGCGATCACCAAAAGTATTCCGGAAGACTTCACCATCCAGGTCAATAAAGCCGGTAGCGGAATGGCCAGTGATCAGTTTATGACTCTACAGATTCTGGGAGACGACGATGTCGATTATGTCCGGAATATCACCGATATCGACATTGCTCCCATCCTTGAAAGTACGGATGGAATAGCCTCGGTCACGGTCATGGGCGGACGTCAGAAGAGCATCGAAATCCTTCTCGACGATGAAAAATGCAAAGCGCTCAATATCACCGCATCACAAGTCAGCTCACTGATCGGCAAGAATATGTCTGAAAAGACCTTCGCCGGTTCGGTATTTCAGGATAACAAACGTTTTTTTGTCAACGTTACGGCAGAATATCTCGCGACAGAAGACCTGGGAAACATCGTTGTATCCGAAGGTCCGGTATTGTTGAAAGACATCGCCGACATCAATTTCGGCATTAAAGAAGAAGAATCCTATTCGCGGGTGAATGGGAAAGAAGTTATCACCTGTGTTATTTCCAAATCTCCGCTGGTCAATATCATCGATCTTTCACAGCGGGTACGGGAAGAAATCGCCCAGTTGAATGAAGAACTGGCTACCAAAGGAGTTTCTATCAAAGTCGATACGGACACAGCCGAAACGATGAGTGAAAACATCAACACCATCATCAATCTGGGTTTGACCGGAGCAATTCTGGCTATTTTCATTCTCTACCTGTTTTTGCGAAACTTCAAGATCGTCACTTTCATTGCCGTGGCAATCCCCATTTCGGTATTCTCTGCTTTTTATTTCTTTTACTTTTTCGGTATCAGTATCAATACACTGACTTTAACTGGTATAGCCCTCGCTGTGGGCATGTTGTTGGATAATTCGGTCGTCGTCATGGAGAATATCTTCCGGTTGCGTGCGATCGGAGTCAATAGTCAGGAAGCAGCGGTAAGGGGCACTCAGGAGGTGGCCAAAGCGGTTATCGCCGCCACTCTGACTACGATCACTGTATTTCTTCCTTTCCTGTTTTCAGACGATTTTATCCTGAAGCTGATCGGTGAACATATCGGCGTGTCGATCATCACGACTCTTATCCTGTCGTTGGTCGTGGCTTTGCTACTGATCCCTATGGCCGTCAATCAATTCATGAAAGGCCAGGGCGACCGGGTAAATTTCAGTACATTATCGATTCATAGCCGGCCGGTACAGATTTATATCGCTTTACTGAAAATGTGCCTGCGCAAACCGGCAGCAGTCGTATTTACTGCGATATTGGTATTGATCGTCACGGTAGCTTTATCTTTGACACTGACCATGAATACGTTAAAAGAAATCGAAGCCGATACGTTCAATGTCTATATGACTTTCCCCAATGGGAATACCCTCAACCGGACAGACGAAACGATAAAAGCTTATGAAGAACGCTTGAACGATATCCAGGAAATCGAACAATACAGTACAAAGATCTATTCCACGGATGCCAGTGTCACCATCAAACTAAAAGAGGACTTCGAAAAGATCAACAAAAAAACACTGAACGAACTCAAGAGTACGATTCTATCCCTCTCCGATGGGTTAAGAGTCAGCGATATCAGCCTCGAAGCTATCGAGAGCAGCGAAAACTTCCGGGGTGGTGGCAGTTCACTCATGGGAGGTGCCGACCAACTGATGAAAAAAATGGGTATGGGTACCCAAACGGAAAAAATTGTCATCAAGGGCCAGGATTTCGAAAAAATGGCTAACCTGGCCGAGTTGCTCAAATTCCAATTGGAAGAATTGGACAATATCAGCTATTCATCGGTCAGTTCATCCCGGGGAAAACCCGAAGCCAGGATCATGTTCGACCAATATCTGATGGGAATCAATGATGTAACTCCGAATAATGTCGTCACCGAGCTCAATAATTTCGCCCCCCAAAATACGACTTCGATCAAATACAAAGCGGGAGATCAGGAGTACGATATCATCATCAAAGACAAACGGCTAGCCGAGAAAAAAGAAGAAGAAAACCAGGATCCGGTACGTACGCTGGAAGACTTGCGCAATATGCAAGTCACCAACACGAATAATTCCCTTACCGAATTACGTAGCTTCAGTAATATCAACCTTACCCGGGGACAAGGAAACATAAACCGGGTCAACCAGGATAAAGAAATCACGGTGAACTACCGGTTCAATTCCGATGTAAACGAATCGAAGAATATTCTGGAAGCCGCAAGGACAGAGATAGACGAACTGGTGCAGAATACCGATATTCCTACCGGCATCGCTGTCGAGGTGGTACATGAAGAGGACGAAACCAGCGAATTCACTTTTCTGATTCTGGCTGCTTTTGTGATCATTTACATGATCCTGGCGTCTGTTTTCGAATCACTTACAGCCCCGATCGTATTGATGTTCGCTATTCCCCTGGCTGCCATCGGTTCCTTACTGGCCTTATTGTTTACCAGCAATTCGTTGATGAATGCCAATGTATTGATCGGTGTCATTATCCTGATCGGTATCGTCGTCAACAACAGTATCATCCTGATCGACTACACTTCGCAATTGCGGCGACAGGGTAACCGTAAACCGCGAGCCCTCATCATCGCCGGAATCTCGAGGGTACGTCCTATCCTGATCACAGCCATCACCACCATCGTGGCCATGTTCCCGTTAGCCATGGGACAAGGAGAATTTGTATCAGGACTCGGAGCTCCTTTCGCCATCACGGTGATCGGAGGATTGACCATGAGTACATTATTGACCCTGGTGATTATCCCCACCCTATATTCCGGTTTGGAAGAAGCACTTCATCGGCTGCGTACCCAGAGTTTAACCCTGAAGATTATTCAACTCACCCTTTTGATCCTGGCAGTCATCGGCATAGTGATGATAACCGACTCGCTGATATGGCAATTGGGTTACTTTGTCGGAGCCATTATACTGATACCGGCAGCCACCTGGTTTATGGAGACTAGTCTGCGTCAGGCCAACAGCCGGATTATCCCTCCGGATCAGGAAATCCATATTTCAATCCGTAATCTGGTGAAGATCTACGGCCGTCCCAATGAATTTCAACGGGAATGGCAATCCGGCCAACGTGTACGGGAACGGCTGGGATTAAAGGAAGAATACCGGCAATGGTCGGATTTAAAACCTTTGGTATGGATGTTACCTATCACCGGCTTCCTGATTTATTTCACCTATTTCTATCAAACATTGACCTTCTGGGCCATCATTTTTGCCGTCTGCACCTGGATGTTGCTGACAAAATTGATTGCCATCGGAGGTGAATATTTTAAAGCTCATGAAATCAAAAGCTTGAGCTGGTGTATACGGGTATGCGGAATCTTCATTTATTACTTTTCGCCCTTGTTTACGCTCATATGGGCTTCTATAAAATTCTCGGATTCCGGCATGGCTATTTTACTCGGTCTCCTTTGGTATGTCGCTATAGTTGCCCGCTATTTATCGGACCGGATCCACAAATACAATATCAACATCGATATGATCGACGGTCGGTTCAGGGAATTGAAAAAAGGAGTATATAAGATCGCCACAAAAATTCCGATGATCGGATACAAGAAAAAACCGTTCAAAGCCTTGAACGCCGTCTCTATGGAGATCCATACCGGTATGTTCGGTTTGTTAGGACCTAACGGTGCAGGTAAAACCACCCTTATGCGTATCATCTGCGGCATATTCGAGCAGAGCTATGGAAAAATATTCATCAATGGCATCGATACCCAGAAAAAACGGGAAGAATTGCAGGGATTGATCGGTTATCTGCCTCAGGAATTCGGTACTTACGAAAATCTGACTTCCTGGGAGTTTTTGGAATATCAGGCTCTCCTGAAAGGAATTTATAATCCCAAAACCCGGAGCAAACGGATCACAGAAGTGCTCGAAGCGGTTCATATGTATGAAAACAAAGATAAAAAGATCGGAGGTTTCTCAGGAGGTATGAAACAACGGATCGGAATTGCACAGACTTTGCTGAACCTGCCCCGCATTCTGGTTGTCGATGAACCGACTGCCGGATTGGACCCCCGGGAAAGAATCCGTTTCAGAAATCTTTTGGTAGAATTGTCGCGCAACCGGATCGTTATTTTCTCTACCCACATTATCGAGGATATCGCCAGTTCCTGTAACCAGGTGGGTGTTATCAACAAAGGGTCGTTGAAATATCACGGAACTCCTTCCGAAATGGTGGAAATTGCTAAAGATGTGACATGGACTTTCGAAATTCCGGCCCGGGAATTTGTAAAATTGCCTTCCGACCTGTTATTGGTACATCATATCCGGAACGGAGAGAATATCAAAGTCAGGTGTCTGTCGGAGACCCAACCGGTTCCCAATGCCGTACATACTTCTCCTCTACTGGAAGACTCGTATCTGTGGTTGTTGAGGAATGTAAAATTAGCTAATCATGAAAATATCATCACTCAATAGACTTGTAAAGCCATGAAATATTACATCACTCCTATAGCAAAACTCGCCCGGTATAATATAAAGATTATCTTCGGCAATAAGTTTATGTATTTTATTCTCAGTGCCGTCGGTTTTTATATCCTGACGGTGGGGTTAAATCTTATTTCGGATTCGGAGATTACGATGGCTACCGGATACAGTATGTTATTAGTGCCTTCTATCCTATTGATCTTCTATCCGACCTGTTTCGGTATACAGAACGACCAGGATGCCAAAATCATAGAAATCATTTTCGGTATTCCGAACTATCGGTATAAAATCTGGTTATTCCGGCTTTTGATCGCCTATATGATTTGTTTTATCATCACTTTGCTTTTAGCTGCCGTCACCGACTGGCTGGTTGTAGAGGTACCTCCCCTGCAACTCGCTTTGCAAAGTATGGTACCTGCGCTTTTCATCGGTTTACTGTGTTTTATGCTCAGTACACTCATCCGGAATGGCAACGGTACGGCAGTAATGATTATCATTATCGGTTTATTACTGTTCGCATCGAGTAAAATTCTGGACGTCAGCAAATGGAATGTATTTTTGAATCCCTTTGACGTCCCCTTGGATAAAAATCCGCAAATTTTTTATAACACCCTGTTCGACAACCGATTGATTATCTTACTCTCTTCCTTCATATTCTTATTGGTAGGACTTTACAAGACACAAAACCGGGAAAAGTTCATCTGACTCACCGAGTCCGCCCAGGAGAAATATCCACCCGTATCCGAGATATATTTCTCCCACCCCCAAAGGGGCATATCCAGCGCCTCCCGGTTCGTCAACCGCCATTCCCCATCCCCAACCCTTCTCATTTTTCCGTTAACTGGGAATATTCAGTAAATGTCCCTAAATATTTAGGCAGTTATATACATATTAAACGTTATAAACGTAGGTTTATTTTTTCTTTCTATTCCGATTCCGGGTTTTGTGCCGTCAGACCGGTTCGCCTGGAACGGTCCGGTAAGGCTTTCCTTCACTGACCGGCGGAACTCCTCACTACGTTCGTCAGACACCACCGGTCGGCCGTTCGGAAAACCTAACCGGACACTCGTTCCTGCTCCAATGGTCTTCCGCCACAAAACCCTCCATCTTCCGTCAGCACTACAGGGCAAAGAAGGAAAGTTTTATTGAATGAAAGGGCAGGCCACCCTGACCGGAGTACGAATACCTGGATTATTAGATCGGATTATTTCTATAAAATACTGATTATTAAATTAATCTCTAATGCATAAAGTATCAGAAAAACATCTGTTTGATAGAAGTTTATACTTTTTAGGTCACAGTTCGTTTTCCATGCAGTGATAACACGAACACCGGAGACGAATAAGTAACGAACTATATTAATCTGCAAGTAAAATGAGAGAAAAAACTCCACCATAAGCTATTTTGTTTGCCGGGTAGATACAAATCCATCCACATAAGGAGAGTCTGATTTGATTACGGCAAATGCTTGCCTGACGAGCTTGTTTGCAACAGTAATAAGAGCCACCTTGGAAGGTTTCCGTTGGCTTTCAATCGTGTGTAGCACTCTTTACAGGTTGTGTTACCACGTAATGCCGACCACGAGGCGACATATAGCAGTGAACGCAGGCTCACATCCCCGTTACGGTTTATCCCACCTTTGATGTGCACGGATGTTCCGGATTGCTGGTATGTCGGGCATATTCCGATAAAACGGGAAATTTGCTTTGCGTTATCGAAATAGGAGAATCCTCCGGTAGCGACAATCAAGGCCGTAGCCAAAGTGATACCAATTTCTTTGATGGATGTAAGAAGTTTAATCTGCCTGTCAAACTCTGACGAAGCCAGGTCTGCAAGTTCAGATTCCAAAGACTCTATTTGACTGGCCAAAAAAGAATATGTTAAAGCAATAAATAACAAGCTTATCTTTACAAAAAATAACTGTTTTGCTATAGATTCATTAAAAGTATGCCAGGAAGCCTACGAAGATTTATTGGCAAATCTCATAGATGTAAATAAAGTTATAGAGCAAGCAGAAAATGATTCACTTGAAATAAATTTGCAATATCCATTCCCAACTACATATTCAGCTTCTCACACAAGTTATATATTCACAAAACATAATACGACAAATAATTTAAATATTCTTTCCCCACGTTTAAAAGCTTCAAGCGAAGATGGAGGAACAACAGAAAGAAATGTATTGTTAGCTTCAATGGCAGCTAATAGTCATTGTTATTTCCAAAGTGGCACTGCTAACATAAAATCTATAACACATGTAAATATTTCCATTTTCTTTTGGTCTTTTATGATTTATGATGAGGTATGGGGACACCATAATGGTGCAAATGGATTAGGTGTAATTGGAGAAAATAATGGTAATTATGAATATGATTGGTTATATGCTTTAGATAATCACACAGGAGAATTTAATTGGGAATTTCGTAACGTATCTTCCAGTACAGATGGCGTTTCTATTAATCATAATTTTTTTGGCAAAAAAGTAAATCGATAGATCGGGATATTCAGTAAATATCCCTACCTAAAGATAAAAAAGTCAACTAATTCGCAATAATTTGCACATGAATCAGTCGACTAATTTCCTAATATTTTAGGAATGTCCCTGGATCAACCACAGTTGTTTTGCTAAATCGTCCTTTTCAATTTCTCATTGATTCTGGAGCGGACTTTAATCATGGCATTCTTTTTCTTAATCCATTCGACAAGCCGTTCCATATCGCCTGCATTTTGAAATTCCAGAATCTTCTCGTCAGCCTCGCGGCAAAGGATTTCTATCCGGCGCATCTTATAATTATCTACAATTTTAGGCAATAGTTCGTCGAGCATCATCTCCTCGGTCCGCATCGAGGAATCTTTCAGGGTCCAAAGTTTACTCAATTCATAGGGTTCGCTCAGAATATCCGCGACAAGTTCACAAATCGACACATCCGGGTTACCGATAAAATACTTAGAAGGGATAAATCCGGGATTCCGATAATTCTTCCGGTATTCATTCTGAATTTCTCTCAAACGGGGATTCAACATTTCCAGTTCGTCCTCAGCCAGTTCGTGAATGATATATTCCCCGACAGTAACCGAATAAGGCATCCCGTCACGCTCTTCTTCGTAAAGCTCCTGTCCTCCGAAGAGCAACAAATAACGCACCAACACCATTTCTTCGGTGTCGCAAGGCGTCACCTGAACAGTCTTGGCCGGAGTCAGAGTCACCCGAGGGGGCTGTTGAGTGGGCGATTTATAGGGCAAAGGGGTCGGATCACCGACTTTTTCTTTCCGGATACGGGCGATCTCATTGTAAAGGAGCTTTTCTTCCACCTTCATTTGGTTCGCTGTCTCCTGAACATATACCGAACGGGTGATCGTATCGGGAATCAACGAAATACTCCTGACGATATCTGTAATCAACTTCGCTCTTTCTATCGGATCACTACCCGCTTGTGTCAACAATAATTTTGTCTTGAAATGAATAAAATCCGTTTCATGCCCGGAGATATACTCCAACACTTCTTCGGCAGTATGCGCCTGCGCATAGGAATCGGGGTCCTCGCCGTCGGGCAAGGACACGACACGGACATTCAATCCCTCTTCGAGTACCAGGTCGATCCCGCGTAGAGACGCTTTTATTCCCGCAGCATCACCGTCATAGATGATCGTTACATTCGGGGTCAAACGGCGGATTAGACGGATTTGTTCGATCGTCAGAGAAGTACCCGAAGAAGCCACGGTATTTTCTATCCCCTTTTGGTGAAAAGAGATCACATCGAGATATCCCTCTACCAAATAACAACGATTGTGCTGTACAATACTTTTCTTGGCAAAATAGATCCCGTACAGCGTACGGCTCTTGTGGTAAATCTCAGACTCCGGAGAGTTGAGGTATTTGGCACTTTTCTTATCGTTGGTCATAATCCGGCCACCGAAAGCAATGATCTTACCGGCCAAATCACGAATCGGGAACATCACCCTGGCACGGAAACGATCGAACAGTCCGCGTTCCGATTCTATGGTCAGTCCCGTTTTTACCAAAAACTCTTTTTTATATCCTTTTTCTAAAGCTGCTTTCGTGAAACCGTCCCAAGCTTCGGGACAATACCCCAAACCGAATTTCTCGATCGTCCGATCATCCAATCCCCGACGACGAAAATACCCCAACCCCACCGATTTCCCTTCATCGGTATGCAACAATTGCTGTACGAAAAATTCTTCGGCATAATTGGTCACGATCAGCATACTTTCCCGCTCGCTCTTCTCTTGCTTTTCGTGTTCCGAGAGCTCTTTTTCTTCGATGATAATATTATATTTAGCCGCCAGCCAACGCAGAGCCTCGACATAAGACAATTGTTCGTGTTCCATAATGAAATTCACCGCATTCCCGCCTTTCCCGCATCCGAAGCATTTATAAATACCCTTCGACGGGGAGACCGTAAAAGAACCTGTTTTTTCATTATGAAAAGGACAACAGCCCACATAATTCACCCCTCTCTTCTTCAGACTTACAAAGTCGGAAATCACTTCGTAAATATCTGCAGCATCGAAAATCTTCTGTATCGTCGCTTGATCAATCATAGTACAAAGGTAAGAGGTAAAAAGGAAAAAGATAAAAGGTAAAAGGTAAAAAGTAAAAGGTTTTTCTATTTATTATATTTCACAGTATTTTAACTACATTACAATCACGCTTTGGCACAATATTTGTACTTTTGCGTCCCATGGAAACGATATATATTCAAAACGTTTTCATGTGCAAATTTAATTTTATCATGACAGAAAGCGAATTTAATCGGACAAGAGAAGAACTATTAGAAAATATTTCTGAGTTATTTTTAAAATATGGCTTAAGAAGTACTTCAATGGACGATATCTGTTCGCATCTCAAGATCTCGAAAAAAACTTTATACCAATATTTCAGTAATAAAGACGATCTTGTCGAACAGATCATGATGCACCGTAGAAATAATTACCGTACACAGAAGGATATCGAAGAACTGAAACAACATAATTCTATAGAGATCATGTTGACGATCAGAGACCATATCATCCGGAGCTTCAACAGCAGGATGCCGGCGAATTTATTCGATTTAAAGAAATACCATCCGGATGTTTATCAACGAGTAAATAACAAAGATCAGATTTTTATCCAAAATTTATTTAACGAAGTGATCGACAAAGGGATACGGGATGGTTATTTCCGGTCTGATATCAATCGTGAGATCCAGGTCTACCTGTTTGTAAAGCAAATGTCTCTCATCGGTGAGCCGGAAATGATCAGTGAATTGAAATATCCGATTTCTACGATCGTCTCTACGATTGTAGAAAATATTATCCGCAGTTTCGCGACTCCCCAAGGGATGCATGAATTGGAACATTTACTTTATAATAAACCTCATGAAAAAACAACTAAGCCATGAAAAAGAACAGATCTAACTTTCCCAGGAGCTATGCTGTTTAGCTGAATTTCGGGATATAAACGTGTATAATCAAAATCAAAAATCTAATAATTAAAGAGAATGAAAAGAGGAGTATTAATCATTTTTGTTGCGATTCTCATTCCGTGTTTGCTGCAAGCCCAGACCACACCGAATGATCCCCAGCGTCTGACGCTAGAACAAGCGGTAAATTTTGCCGTAGAGCACAACAAAGAACTACAGGCATCCCAAATGAATATCGAATTGAGAAATAAAATGGTGACAGAAGCCATTTCTCAAGGTTTGCCTCAAATCAACGGCGATCTGAACTATAGCACCAATTTCAGATATAAGATGAGTTTCCCTGGATCGGAATCGTCTACCGTACTGAAAGACCAGTCGAGCGTCGGGGTTACCGTTAACCAACTGCTATTCAGTGGTGAATGGATATTGGGAATACAAACCAGTAAGATTGCTAAACTGATTGCTTCTCAGCAAGTGGATGTAACCGAATTGGATATTAAAGAAACGGTTTATAATTCGTATTATACCATCCTGGTGAGCGAACGCCTGATGGAAATCGTAAAGCAGAACCTGGAAAATATGAGCCAGATACAGCGTCATACCGAAAATATGCTGGCAGCAGGTACTGCCGAGCCGACAGACGTCGATCAGATCCGCATCACTGTCGGACAGTTGAAAAACAGCCTTCTGGCTATGCAACGGACAGTAGACGTAAACTATAATTTACTGCGCCTGCAACTGGGTTTACAAGCCGGGACTCCGATCACCCTGGCCGATCAACTGGATAATTTTCTGGAAGTCGGTAATTTCCTGAAACTGGCCGGCCAAGAATTCGATATCAACCAGAATGCCCAATACAAACTGATGGAGACCCAGGAGGAATTACAAAAGAAAATGGTAGGATTGAAAAAATGGGCTTATTCACCGACGATCTCTGCAAACTACGGTTACACCTATAAAATCCTGAAACCTAGCTTGGATTTCAGTCCGAAACATTCAGCTACCATTACGATGAGTATTCCTATTTTTTCAGGTCTGCAACGTAAAGCGCAGCTCGATCAGGAGAAAATCACGCTGGAACAAACCACGCTGAACAAGAGTTTATTGGCGGATCAATTGAACTTACAGGAAGAGCAATATAAATTCGCCCTGAAAAATGCTTTGGAAGATTATAACCTGCAAAGTGAGAATATTCAGGTTGCCCGGAAAGTGCTGGAAAATTACCAGTATAAATACAATGCCGGAGCCGTATCCAGTTTAGATCTGACCCAGGCCAACAATAATTACCTGACCGCAGAAAACAACTATACTTCGGCTTGTTTAACATTATTACAGGCACAAACTCAACTGGAGAAACTGTATAACGAGCTAAAATAATCAGGAGTGAATAGTCGGAAAGCGATCTTTTAGCTCTGTAATTGAAAAAGAAACAAATTAAATATTGAAAACAATGATAAAGAACGTAATTTTATCTACCCTCGCGATTGCTGTATTAGCCGGTTGTTCAGGAAAGAAAGATTCTGACAAAGATACCAGCGTAGTTGAAGCTATCCCGGTGAAAGTTCAAAAACTGGAAAAAGAAAACATTGCCCGTACCCTGGACTACACAGCAAATTTACAGGCAGACGAGCAAGTGTATTATGCACCTGCAGCTACCGGACGTATTGAAAAAATCTATGTAGAAGTTGGGGACCGGATTAAAAAAGGACAATTATTAGTCGAAATGGACCGGACGAATCTGCAACAAGCCGAAGTCCAGTTAAAAAATCTGGAAACCGAATACAACCGGGCTAAAATGCTGAATGAAACTCAGAGTATCAGTAAGCAAGCCTACGATGCTGCAGTGACCCAATATGAGGTAGCTAAATCGAACGTAGACTTCCTGAAAGAAAATACCCGGATGTTGGCTCCTTTCAACGGAGTAGTGACCGGAAAATATTTCGAAAACGGAGAAGTATATACAGGAGCTGCTTTCGGTGGTGCTTCCAAACCATCGATCATTGCAATTGAAAAAATCAATCCCCTGAAAGCCTACGTAAATCTTTCGGAACAATATTTCTTATCGGTAAAGAAAGGCACGAAAGTAGAATTGAAAAGTAACCTTTACCCCGACCGGATATTCGAAGGACAGGTAAGTATCGTTTATCCGACGATCGATCCGGCTTCGAGAACTTTCACCGTTGAAGTGAAGATTCCGAATGATGACGAAGCATTACGTCCCGGTATGTACGGAACCATCAATTTCTTTATCGGAAATACCGAAACCGTTGTTGTTCCTGCTATCGCTGTGTTGAAACTTCAGGGTGCGAATGACCGCTACGTATTCATCAACAAAGACGGTAAAGCCAAAAGAGTATCCGTGAATTTAGGGAAACGTTTTGAAGATAAGATCGAATTGATCAGCGACGAAATCCAGGAAGGAGACGAATTGATCGTTGTCGGTCAGGGACGTGTTATCGACGGTTCACCCATTACTATCACTCAATAAGATAAATACATCAAATAAATAGTAAGAATATGAGTATATACAATACAGCGGTCAACAAGCCTATTTCCACATTAATGGTATTTATCGCCATTATGGTATTAGGTGTTGCCTCTTATATACAGTTGCCGGTGGACCAATACCCTAAGATGGACCCGCCCTACCTCACAGTGATGGCAACTTATCCGGGAGCGAATGCTTCGGATATTGAGGAAAATGTAACCAAAATCCTGGAAGATCAATTGAACTCCGTAGATAATCTGAAAGAGATGACCTCTACGTCCTATGACAACTTAGGAGTAATCTCTCTGGAGTTCGAATGGGAAGCCAATCTGGACGAAGCATCCAACGACGTACGTGACGCTGTCGATAAAGCAATGCAAAATTTGCCGGACGATATCGACCGACCGACCATTATGCGTTTCAACACGTCTATGATGCCGATCCTGATTTATGCCGTCACGGCCGACCAATCTTATCCCGGTATAGACAAGATTCTGGATGACAAACTGATCACCCGTTTGAACCGGGTAGACGGTGTAGCTTCTGTGATCGTTGCCGGAGCACCGGAACGTGTGGTTTATGTCGATTTAGACCCGAATAAACTGGATGCTTACAACCTGACTCTCGAACAGATCGGTAACAAAATTCTGGCAGAGAACAAGGATGTTTCTTCCGGTAATGTGAAAATGGGGCTGATGGACTATGCTTTGCGTATAGAGGGTGAATTCGAGGAAAGCGACCAGATCAAAAATATCGTACTCGGCACTCAAAACAATAAAACCATCTATTTGCATGATGTTGCTGTCGTGCGGGATACGATCAAAGACATCACACTGGAACAAACGATCAACCGGGGACGCGGTGGTGTACTGATGATCACCAAACAAACCGACGCCAATGCCGTTGCCGTAGCTAAAGAAGCGAAAAAGCAACTGGAATTGGCAATGAAAGAATTGCCTTCGGACATCAACTTCCAAATCATTTCGGATAACTCGGACTTTATCGTAAAGTCGATCAACAACCTGCAGGAAACATTGATGTACGCTTTGATCTTTGTGGTATTGGTCGTATTTCTGTTCTTAGGACGATGGAGGGCCACCTTTATCATTGCTCTGACCATCCCGATCTCACTGATTGTCGCCTTCATCTATTTGTTTGCAACGGGTGAGTCTCTGAACGTAATTTCACTGTCCTCCCTCTCTATTGCAATCGGTATGGTGGTAGACGATGCCATCGTAGTGTTGGAAAACATAACGAAACATATCGACCGGGGAAGCCGGCCACGTGAAGCAGCCAAATACGGAACGAATGAAGTATGGTTGTCTGTAATCGTCACCACACTGGTAACCGTAGCTGTGTTCTTCCCGCTGACCCTGGTAACCGGAATGACCGGAATCTTGTTCAAACAGTTGGGATGGATCGTTTGTATCACCGTATGTACCTCGACACTGACGGCTATTTCTCTGACTCCTATGCTTTGTTCACAATTAATGCGGATACAGGAAAAGACCAGTAACAGCAAGTTCAGCTTTTACAATTTCGTATCCCGGCAATTGGATAGGCTGGATTCAGGTTATGAAAGACTGATCCGTTGGGTACTGCATCATAAAACATTCGTCATTTGTTTCATGACTGCCATCTTCCTGGGGTCTTGCAGCCTTACGCGTTTTATCAAAACCGACTTTATGCCGCAGAACGACCAGAGCAATATGACTGTATATGCAAAAATGCAATCCGGTCAACGGGTAGAAGAGACGAAAAGAGTCGCTTTACAGATCGACTCAATGATCCGGGCAGATATACCGGAAATTACGATCATCAACTTGTCGTACGGTAGTGAAGAAGAAGCTTCCTTCGCTTCTATGATGAACAGTACCGGTAACAATATCCTGAATATGCGTTTACGTACCGTAGATATTAAAGACCGTGAACGGAGTATTTTCGTCATTGCCGACCAGGTTCGTTCTATCTTGAAGAGTTTCCCGGATGTACTGCAATATACAGTCAGTACCTCATCCAGCGGTGGTTCTATGGGTAGCAACTCTGTCGATATCGAAATTATGGGTCACGATTTCAACACAACCACCCGTTTGGCTCAGGATATCGCAGTGAAAGCCCGTCAGATCCCGGGAGCCGAAGATATCAAAATCAGCCGGGACGACGATAAAGCCGAACTCCAGATTGCTTTAGATCAGGATAAACTGGCTCGTCATGGTTTGACCACTTCAGAAGTCGGTTCTTATGTCCGTAACCGGATCTACGGTTTCCGTAACAGTAAATTCAAAGAAGACGGAGAAGAATACGACATCATCGTCCGCCTGGATGAGAAATACCGTTCTTCTCTGACGGAGATCGAAAATATCCTGATCATAGACGGCCACGGCGAAAAAATACGTCTGAAAGAATTGGGTGAAATCAAAGAGTACTTCTCACCGCCAAATATCGAGCGTAAAAGTAAACAGCGTATCCTGAAAGTGTCTATCACTCCGGCAGCTGGCGTAGCTTTGGGAGATATCGCACAGGCATCACAACAGATTATCGACAATCTGGAAGATGTACCTCAGGATGTCAGTCTTTACATCGGTGGTAACTACGAAGACCAGCAGGAATCCTTCAGTTCTTTGATCTGGCTGTTACTGTTGTCCCTGATGTTGGTATACATTGTGATGGCCGCTCAGTTCGAATCTTTCAAGATGCCGTTCATTATCATGTTGGCCATTCCGTTTGCATTCACAGGAGTAATTCTGGCCCTGTTGCTCACGAACACCACCTTGAGTATCGTGGCTGCCTTGGGTGCTATTATGTTGGTCGGTATCGTGACGAAGAACGGTATTGTGTTGATCGACTTTATCAACCTGATGCGTGAAAGAGGTATTCGCTTGTACGATGCTATTGCACAAGCTTGTCGTTCCCGTCTGCGTCCGGTATTGATGACCTCTTTGACTACGATTCTGGGTATGGTACCGATGGCGATCAGTGCAGGTGAAGGTTCCGAAACCTGGCGGCCAATGGGTATCGCAGTAATCGGTGGTATGGTTTTCTCCACCATCATTACGATGATCATCGTCCCGGCCGTATACGCTGCTATGGACAAAAGCGGTAGCCGTGACAAGAAAAAGGCACTGGCCAAAGAATTTAAATTTATGAAAGACTTCGATCCTGAAAAAGATCTACCCAAAAAGTAATCGATAATGCAGATTTACAGTTTCAGACCGATATTAAAGTCTGAAATTGTAAATCAAAAATCAAAATCAAATATGAAGAAAGCAGTATTCATAACATACAACCAAGCCCTGACAGAGCGAGTAGCTTTTCTCCTCGATCAATTACAGATCAAAGGATTTACACAATGGCCTCTGGTTAACGGAGCAGGAACAGAAACCGGAGAACCTCGTATGGGATCTCATACCTGGCCGGAAATGAACTCCGCCACCATTACCATCGTCGAAGAAGAAATGGTGCCCCTGATTCTGAAATACGTCAAAGCGTTGGATGAAGTAAACAAAGAAAACGGTATCCGGGCTTTTGTCTGGGATATTACCGATATGTATTAATCCGAAAACTCAATAGGGTCTGCGCAAAGCAACTGCACAGACCCTATTCAAAAATTCTCTTTCTTAACCACAACCGACAATCTGCCTAAGTGGCAGTAAAATAGTTTCAACTTTCTTTCAGCGGTTTAAAGCCGCGTCCCAGAATTTCTTTCGAATCGATTACATTGATAAAGGCTTCGGGGTCGATTTCTGCAATCCGATGCCGTAAAATCATCATTTCACGACGTGTGAGGATGGTGTAGATCATATTGCGGCTTTCTCCCCGATACATACCGACAGCCGGCAATAAGGTAGCTCCCCGGTTGATATCCTTGATAATAACATCCTTCACCGGATCTAACTTATCAGTGACAATCATCAGGGTCTTATGTACAGCAGCACCGTCGATTACCAGATCGATCACTTTTCCTTCGATAAATACGATAATCCAGGAATACATCGGTAAACGCCAGTCACCGAAAGCAACAACCGTCGACAACGTAATGGTACAGTCGACAATAATCACCAAAGTTCCAAGCGATATGTGGGTATATTTATTCAAAATCATAGAAATGATATCGGATCCTCCGGAAGTTGCCCGTGCCTTAAAGATCATACCGATCCCGATACCATAAACAATTCCTCCGAAAATAGCGGACAACAACTGTTCGTTCAGTAACGTACGATCCGTAATACCGGGCTCCAACAAGGCATCATAGCCGTATAAATAGTGGATGAGACGCATAAATGCCGGAATAGCGAACGTACAGATAATGGTTTTTACCCCGAACATACCTCCCAAAAAGTAAATTCCCAACAAGAGTAAAGGAACGTCCATACACAGGGCTGCAATTTCAGTCTCCCACCCCCACAAATGGTGAAATACCATAGACAATCCGTAAGTTCCTCCGGGAGCAAACCCATAAGGCTCAGCAAACATCACCGCCCCCAGGGCAAAAACAAAACATCCACCCAACAACCAGGCATAGGTTATAAAAAAATCTTTAGAGAGAAATTTCTCTTTCGTAACAAATCCCATATTGACTTTAGATTTATGATTTTGATTTATGATTTAACGCTGCCAAAATTACGAATTGTTTTCGGCATTTTCTTGGCATAAAATATTTTCAACATGTTTTGTTTATATCTGTATATCAATCTATTAAACAACAAGACACAGGCATATTTATACAAGAAAGAGCATATTTATACAAAAACAGGAAATCGCATTGAAAACGATTGAAGCCCTATACGGCAATAACAGGATAAGGTGAGTAATCGTAAAGTTGTATTTTCCCTTTCAAGAGGGATTCAGGAACATCGATCAGCCGTTGATTGCTACTTCCCCTGAAAAGCAAATCGGTATCCCGCAAATGCTGATTAAAACGTCCATCTACCAAAACATCGATATAAGGCAAGATTTGTGCCAACCGGGCAGACCGGCACACCTCTTCGTAGCGATAACCGGTATAACACCAAATATTCTTTTTGCTTTTGTTTTTAATCAACTTAGCCAATTCAGTAAATGCTTCAACTTGCTCCAAAGGGTCTCCCCCACTAAAAGTAATATTTGAAAAAGGATCGGTCAGCAAGCGTTCGGCCACCTCTTCTACTCCGACCGCATGCCCATGCTCACGTTCCCAGGATTGGGGATTATGACAACCGGGGCAATGATGCCGGCATCCTGCCGCATAGAGAGAGGTCCGGAATCCCGGACCATCTACCACGGTATCTTCGATAATATCCAATAAAAACAGGTTCATCGCTAAACTAATTATGTCTGACCCGATCATTCAATTCAGCCAGTTTCGCCTGATTCCAGCGATTTGTCGTACCGACCAGATATCCGGTAATCCGTTGCAGGCGATCGATATGATGTCCTCCGCAATTGGGGCATTCTTCCAAACCGTCGGTCGCGTCTTCATGTCCACAATCCATACAGCGGTTACGGTTGTGATTGACAGAACAATACCCCATATTATAGCGGTCCATCATGTCTACCACCGACATAATCGCATCCGGATTGTGGGTTGCATCTCCATCGATCTCTACATAGAAGATATGCCCTCCGCGGGTCAGATCATGGTAAGGAGCTTCTATTTCTGCTTTATGCCGGGCACTGCATCGATAATAGACAGGCACATGATTCGAGTTCGTGTAATATTCCCGGTCGGTCACTCCCGGGATGATTCCGAAACTCTTTTTATCCTTCTGAGTGAATCTCCCGCTCAATCCTTCGGCAGGAGTAGCCAATACACTATAATTGTGCTGCCAGCGCTCCGAAAATTCATTCGCTTTATCCCGGAAACGGGTTATAATTCGGATCCCTAACTGCTGTGCAGCCGGATCTTCTGCATGGTGCTTACCTGTCAACGCGACCAAACATTCGGCCAAACCGATAAAACCGATCCCCAGTGTCCCTTGATTTATAACACTCTCTATCGTATCTTCAGGTTTCAACTTCTCCGCTCCTACCCACAGAGAACTCATTAAGAGAGGGAATTGCTTTGCCCGGGCAGTTTTCTGAAACTCAAACCGACGATGTAATTGCAAAGCCGTCAACTCAAGGAGTTCGTCCAATTTCGAGAAAAATGTCCGGATTCTTTCTTCCCGTTCGGAAATATCCATACATTCGATAGCCAGACGTACAATGTTTATCGTCGAGAAAGAAAGATTTCCCCTACCGATGGAAGTCTTCTCTCCGAAGCGGTTTTCAAAAACCCGGGTCCGGCATCCCATGGTAGCCGTCTCATAGCGAAAACGCTCCGGATCGTCGGCTTTCCACAATTCATGCCGGTTAAAAGTAGCGTCCAGGTTGATGAAGTTGGGAAAAAAACGCCGGGCACTGACTTTACAAGCAAAAACATATAAGTCGTAATTGGGATCCTGAGGTAAATAATTCACGCCCCGTTTCTTTTTCCAGATCTGAATCGGAAAGATAGCCGTACCTCCGCTTCCCACTCCCCGATAGGTAGAGGTCAGCATTTCCCGAATAATACAACGGCCTTCGGCAGAAGTATCCGTACCGTAATTGACAGAACTGAAAACAACCTGATTGCCTCCCCGGCTATGAATGGTATTCATATTATGGATAAAAGCCTCCATAGACTGATGTACACGACTTACCGTCCGGTTGATCGCATGTTGTAAAACCCGCTCATCCCCGCTCAAACCGTCCAGCTCAATCCGGACATAATCTTTGATGGGAAAATGGTACAGGTGTTTGTAATCTTCACCGGTAATCTCTTCCAATACTTTCACCTCTTCGATAAAACTATTCCGCACATAAGGTGCCAGATAAAAATCAAAAGCCGGAATCGCCTGTCCGCCATGCATTTCATTCTGAGCCGTCTCGAGCGAAATGCAACCGAGGATGCTAGCCGTCTCGATCCGTTTTGCCGGACGGGATTCACCATGACCGACATAGAATCCGTTTTTCAGGATCTTATCCAAGGGATGCTGTACGCAGGTGAGACTTTTGGTCGGATAATAATCTTTATCGTGTATGTGCAGATATCCTTGCCGAACGGCATTTTTTACTTCTTCTACCAACAAATAATCGTCGACAAACGGCTTTGTCGTTTCACTGGAAAATTTCATCATCATCCCGGCAGGCGTATCCGCATTCATATTGGCATTTTCCCGGGTCACCTCATTCGATTTCGTCTCTATGATTTCCAAAAAGATATCCCGGGTTTTCGCTTTACGGGCCACACTACGCTGATTCCGGTAAGCAATATATAATTGAGCCACATCTTTACGGCGGCTCTTCATCAATTCGATTTCCACACAGTTTTGAATATCTTCGACACTCATCTGCTCCTGTCCCCGGCAAGCGATACGATCGGCAATTTCATGTGCCAATTGCATATCTTCTCCTTTATCGGTATGCAGCATCGCTCTTCTCACTGCAGCAACGATTTTCTCCTCATTAAAGCCAACTACACGGCCATCTCTTTTCAATACAGTCTGAATCATTATTTTACTTTTTAATCATAAACCGATAACTCATAAGGCAAGGAGAGGACAAAAAAAAGACAAGCGAATCCTTCTTTCCGGCCTTTCCTCGAAAGCCTCAGAAAACAATAATTACGGCAGGTCTTCTGACTTACTCCCGGTTTAAACAACCTTCCCGCCAATAACGGCAGTGGTTCTTCTCGGGTTTAAACCGCTCTACGGAGCTTACAGCAGCGGGACTGTCCGGGATTCTCACCCGATTCCCTTTTCATCTCATCCCTACGCTAGGATAAGAACCGAAATCAAGACAAAAATAGAAAGTTTTTTACGAAGAGAAAAATATTTTCAGAAACTTTTCTGACATTTTTTCAAAGTAACAGATTATCAAAGTTTTCCAATACAAATCTTTTAATCTAGAATCCGGCACATTCAAACTATTGATAATCAACATATAACTACAAAACAAAATTCAAATCATCAAGCAATCAAACATTTAAAAGTTTTCCAAAATAAAAATCCAAAAATTAATCGAGTTAATATTTTTCAGCATTGATATTTTATTCTTCGTCTTTTACTTTTGATTTTTCATTTTGTAGATATTCCACCCAAATTCGGGCTGCTTCTTCCACTGTTTTGAGACAAGGACGTTTTTTATAATATTCGGGTGTCCGGGCTTCAGGCACCGGATCGAACCCGATTCTTGAGGGAGTCACCCCCAACAATTCACCGCAGATCAACGAACCGTTACGCTTCACAAATTTCTCTGCCAATTGTTGTACCAGTCTATAATTCGCTTCTTTCCCTTCCCTATCTTTTCCCTCTACACAACCTGTTTCGAGGCCTGCCAATATAAACATTCCGCAAGCAGCACCGCAAGTCATTCTCATCCGACCGATCCCTCCACCGAACGAAGCCGACATCCGTAATGCCTGTTCGAAAGTATAACCATACTCGTCTGCAAAAGCAGCACATACCGACTGTGAACAATTGTAGCCTTGCCGGAATAATTCGACGGCACGCTGTATCCGGTCTTCCATCATCCTATTTTTTAATGTCCGGCAAAAGTAACGAAAGACCGTGAGAATAGGAAATCTATTTCTTCTATTGCGTAATAATATTCCCTTGCAAATCTATATCCAAAGCCATATCGAGTCCCGGTTGTTGTTTAGGGGTCAAAATAAAATGATACCGATCTCCCTGAGGGAATTGCCGATAGTCGACGCTCCGTACGGTATAGTTTTCATAAGCGGTACTATTCAGGACTTCTTTCACCACCGCAGGGACTTCGGAAAACAATACCGGCCATTCTGTATACTGCCAGTTCATCGAGCGATCGAAATAGATTTGTTTAGCTTCGTTGCCGTCCAGCATATTCGCCTGATATGCCCCGTCGGACCATTTCCCGACTTCAGTCAGTAAAGCCTGCCTATAATTTTGAGTAACAAAAGTAAGAATCGTCTGAGGAATATCGTTTCCACTATAATCTTCAACGACTGCCCGGTGCAGATAAGCTTCGGCATCAGCCCAAATCGTCACCTCATTCGCCCCGTTCTCCAATTCCACCGCATACCAATCGGGATAATTTTTCCGTTCGAGCACTTCTGTAGCCGCATCCGGCGTCCATAAAGTAGGAGGATAATCAATGCTATTGGCAATAAAATCTTTTATCGCAGCAGGAACCGAGGTATAAGTGACCGCATATTCTGCCTGCAACCAGATCCCGGAGGTATTGAACCAGGCTTCATATTCACGTCCGTTCAAGGTAAAGTCGGCCTCCCGGAAAACTCCTTTAGATTCCCATTCTACACCGGTAGCACCCGGATATTTAGCCTGAAAAGCCAATTCTACCGCTTTCCCCGGCCTATCGTCATCTTTATCCGAAGCATCGTCCCGGCAAGCAACGAACATACCCGAACCCAAAAATCCAAGTAATACAACTATTAATCTCGTTTTCATATTCTTTCGTTTTTTCTATTCCTTACGAAAAAAGAAAGAAAATGTTCGAGCTTATAAAATCCGATTCGAATACATGTCTTCGAAGTTAGAAAACTTTCCGTTTATTTTCTGTGCTTCTTCTCCTTCGGGATTCAGTTCGAGTGCTTTTTTCAAATCTTCGACAGAACCGTTTTTATCTCCTTTCATCAGTTTTGCCCGTCCCCGCTCACTGTAAGCACGCGCAAATTCCGGTTTCAATTCTATCGCTTCATCGAATAGTTCGATGGCCTTATCCGGTTGTTCACGGGCAATATAAAGCGTTCCCAGTTGCAGATACGCTTGTTCGTTAAAAGGATTCAGCCCGGTCACCACTTCATAATCCTGCTCTGCAGCCTGATCGTCACCCAAAGCTTCATGCAGACGCCCCCGGATCAAAAAAGCGTTTTCTTCTTCGGGCATCAAACCGATCACCTTTTCGATATCCTGTAATCCATCTTTATAATCCCGAGTAGACAGCATCATCTCTGCCCTCAGCAACAATGCTTCGGCAAAATCCTCCTTTATCGTAATCGCCTGAGACAAAGAGACGATCGTTCCCAATACATCGCCAGCAGCTTTTTTAGCCTTCGCAGCCAGATAATAAGCCGAAGCATTGGTTGCATCCAAAGCAATTACCCGGTTACAATCGGCAATGGCCGCTTCATATTTTTCAGCCATAAAATTCAGGTTGGCCCTCATTAACAAGACAGGAATATTATCAGGCTCGATATCGACCAAACGTCCTGCCGTTTCTATCGCTTCTTCCATCCGATCTTCGCGGTTATAGGCCCCGACCAAATGTTCGAGTACTTCCACATCCTCTTTCAATTTCAATGCTTCATTGAAACAACGGATAGCATAAGTATTCTTACCGATCTTCAATGCTTTGATACCATCGTATTTCAATACATCGAAATTGCGGTTCAATTTAGTCTCTTCGGATTCATCTGTTTCTCCGAAGAATAAAGATTTCAGAAAATTAGCCATATCGATTCAGCGTTTAATCACCATTTCATCGACAAAATTAAGCATTTTTATATTTCCTGCCAGCAAAAATAGATTTAATGACAGGGTTCCTTTTGACAAGGTTGTCCGGGCAGCTCCAATTCTAAAGTAGCATGTCCGATGCCGGCCTTCTGTAACCGGCATTTTAGTTCACTTTTTATCTGTTCCATTTCTACCATATCTGCAACGACGATATGCGCAGTCAGAGCAATTTCTGTCGTACTCAACCCCCAGATATGCATGTGATGGAAACTATCCACCCCGGGAGTAGTTGAAATAATCTGCCCGATCCGGTCATAGCTGATTCCCTGAGGCACCCCGTCCAACGACAAACGAAGACTATCGCGCAATAATCCCCAGGTGGAATAGACGATAAAAAGAGCGATCAGTATGCCGGTCAACGGGTCCATCATATACCAGCCGGTATGCTGAATAACAATTCCCGAGACAACTACCCCGACAGAAACCAATGCGTCGGCAGCCATATGCAAATAGGCCCCTTTTACATTCAGATCTTTTTCTTTGTCTTTCACAAACAACCAGGCAGTCAGCGCATTGACCAACACTCCGACTCCGGCTACCCACGCCACGGCATCTCCATCTACCGGACGAGGATGGAATAATTTATCTATACTCTCCCCCAAAATAAATCCGACAGCGACCAACAAAATAACTGCATTCAGCAGAGAAACCAGAATCGTACTTTTCTTATAACCGTAAGTATATCTCAAAGTCGGACTCACTTTAGCCAGACGAAAAGCCAGCATGGCCAATACCAAACTGAACACATCTCCCAGATTATGCCCGGCATCCGAAATCAATCCCAATGAATTATACCAAAAACCGGCAATAAATTCGGCAACGACAAATCCGGCATTTAAAACAATACCTATGACAAAAGCTTTATTCAGCGAAGTAATCCCAAGGGATCGGTGGTCATGATGGTCGTGTGACATATTTTTCGATTTAAATTTGTTTCTTCAAGCCGACTTTTTCCGATGCAAAAGGCGGGTCATCATAAAAGATTGTTTATAAAATATAAACAAGGGCAGCGAAACTCCGATGACCAAAGCAAACAGTACGAATAAAGCCGTCAAGCCATTCCGGAAAATTTCTACGATCAACTGTTGCAACACCAGCGGGTCGTCATTTTTCATAAAACGAATCAGAGCTAAAATTGTTTTATAAGCATACATACCCGGAATCATAGGCAAGAGAGAAGGGAAAGAGAATACCTCGGCCGGACAATGAATCAATTTGGCGAACCACATGCTTCCCATCCCAATCGTAAAAGCAGCGATCAGGGTAGAAGAAGTAAGATCCAAAGGAGTCTGATGGAGAAGGTAGTAGCGACAAGCATGCCCAACCGCTGCCAATAAAGCTGCAATAAAGACCGCTTTTTTCGGAGGATTCGAAATCACAGCAAAACCGATAGCGGCAATTGCAGCTAAAAAACCGTCGAACAAGACCGACAACCCAAATTCAGTATTCATATTTATCATTTCTAAATTACAACACTTCTTTTCCCAGGATCAGCAAAGTCATCGACAACCCTAAGGCAATACATATAATCAAGATAGCGGCATTGATCGCCCTGGAAAAACCGATCAGGACATGCCCTTCCAGGATATCCAGGATAGAATTGATTAAAGGAACTCCGGGGATTAAAAAAAGTACACTCGTACCTAAAGCGACATCCTGAGTGGTACCCCAATCAAAATACACACCGAGCGCCGCAACCAGAGAAGCCACAAATGAACAAACAATAAATATCAACATATGATTGACCTTACGGACCGTCAATTCCTGCCTGACAAAAAAACCGGTCAAAGTAGCCATCCACACTAATCCCATAGCGATCCAGTCTCCACCGAACAAACGACAAAAAGCAGCATTGGCAAAAGCCACCAAAATCAACACTACCCAACGCGACATACGGGGTTGCGTCGTAATTACGGCATAACGTTTTTTCAATTCGTCCAAAGGCAAATCATGATCATAGGCTTCCCAACTCAACGAGCTCAAATCGGATATCGTCCTGAAATTCAATGCCAAAGCCGGGATACGCCTTACATAAGTGCGCCGGATAGAATAATCGTCGGCATGTTTTACGGTCATGGTTATATTACGCTGAAAAATAGTCATATCCACCCCATAACCGAACGACTCGGCAATGCGATTTACATTCCTTACTACCCGCGAAGTATGGCTCCCCACACCCATCAAAGTCGTAGCGAAATCAAGTAAAAAATTAGAAAGTTCCTGAATATCGGTATCAGCGTTCGTCATAAGGGAAGAATTAAATTTTGGAATGGCAAAATTAGAAAAACCCCCTTGTTTATGCAACCCGGAATCCGAACAATACATCCGATTGTAGCAAAATCGTAATCTGTTTGAAACAATTTTCGGGTAATCTTGCTGCAAATAAAATTCACATTTACTGTTATGAAAATAAAGTTTTTTTATGGTTTGATCCTCATTCTCACTTCGCTGTCCCTCGGGGCAGAACCGGCCGAATCTTCTCTTCCGCGTCCCAAATTAGTAGTAGGCATCGTAGTCGACCAAATGCGCTGGGATTACCTCTACCGTTATTACGACCGTTATGGAGACCGTGGATTCAAACGCTTGCTGAAAGAAGGGTTTACATGTGAAAACACTCAATTGAATTATTTACCGGCTTTCACAGCCGTCGGGCATACCTGCATTTACACCGGTTCTGTTCCCTCGGTGACCGGTATTGCAGCCAATGATTTCTATATTGAAAAGGAAAAGAAAAAGTTATACTGTACAGCCGATCCGACAGTCGAATGTGTCGGTAGCGACTCACAAGCCGGCCGGATGTCACCCCGGAATTTATGGGTAACGACAATCACCGACGAATTACGTCTGGGTACAAATTTCCATTCTAAAGTTATCGGGATCGCTCTCAAAGACCGGGCCGCTATTCTACCGGCAGGACACACGGCAAATGCCGCTTACTGGTTCGACTACGATTCCGGCAAATGGATTACAAGTAGTTATTACACCGATAAATTACCCCGCTGGGTCGAAGATTTCAATGCCCGGGACCGAGCCTCCCAACTATTGCAACAAGACTGGAATACGTTGTATCCTATCGGGACATATAAACAAAGTACAAAAGACGATACTCCTTATGAAGCCCCATTCATAAAAGGAGAAAAACCTGTTTTTCCTATTCCGACTTCCAAATTATTGAAGACAAATGGATATAGTATGATCCGCCAAACTCCTTACGGAAATACCTTCACTTTGGAAATGGCGAAAACAGCTGTCGAAAAAGAGGAAATGGGCCAGCGTGAAGAAACCGATTTTCTTGCTGTCAGTCTTTCGGCTACAGATTATATCGGTCATCAATTCGGTACGAATGCCATCGAGACCGAAGACACCTATCTCCGGTTAGATCAGGATCTCGGTCTGTTCTTTGAGTTTCTCGACGAGAAAATCGGCCGGGATCATTATACCGTTTTTCTGACAGCCGATCATGCAGCAGCCCATAATGTCGGCTTTTTACAATCCCACCGGATCCCTTCCGACAGCTGGTTATATCAAAAGGTCTTACATCGGTTGGACAGTACCTTGAACAATCGTTTCGCCGTTCAAGGCCTGGTTTATAGCCTGGATAACTATCAGGTCCATCTGGACCGTCAGCTTATTTCCCGGTCCAGGCTAGCGTATGAAACCGTAAAGTCGGCCGTCCTGGATTATCTAAACAATCTGGAAGGCATAGCCTATGCCGTAGATATGGAAAAAGTCGCAATTTCTACACTCCCTACAGGTATCAGAGAAAAAATCATCAACGGATATTGCCGGGAACGCAGCGGAGCAATACAAATCATCGTCAAACCAGGCTGGTATGAAAGCGGGACGCCTACCCCGCAGGGAACTACTCACGGGACATGGCATTCTTATGACACTCATGTTCCCCTGCTTTTCATGGGTTGGGGAATCCGGCAAGGAGCAACCCGGCGCCTTGTCGGGCTGACAGACATAGCCCCGACTATAGCAGCATTATTGCACATACAAGCCCCTAATGGTTGTATAGGCCAACCCATTCCGGAAATATTAAAATAATAAAAAAACTTGGATTAGCATTTCATTTTTTTCGTATCTTTGTTCCATACTGGTTTTCTTGTTATCATCCGGTACAAGAAATAAAAGGGAATCGGGTGAAAATCCCGGACAGTCCCGCTGCTGTAAGCTTCATAACCAGATCCGGACAATACTCCTGCCACTGTCTGCAATATGTACGACGGGAAGGCGTCCGGAGAGAAGCAAGTCAGAAGACCTGCCAGTAACAGCAAACGTCTTTACTCTCGAGGATTTAGAGTGGGACACCTGCACATATATATTTACTGTACTGTTAAAAACACCGGAGATAAAAATGGTGTATGCGGAAGTATTGTATGATGTGGCCACAATACGAAAGATACAGGGTTTTTATTTGAAGGATCCGCCAGTCGCATCCTGCCGGTGTTTTTTTTATGTCTTTTCGGAGCGGAGCTTTTCTGGCAAAAAAAGTCACAGGCCGGCTTTACCTGTGACTTTCGCAACTATTAATCAATAAAACGTGACAAAATTCTGATGACACAAAGATAGGCCGGCTAAATAGACCCGGAAATCCCCGATTCTAGGTATTCCGCCTGTTTTGGTATCCCTATATTAAGGTAAATCGTTATTTTGGGGCTTTCTGAAGGAGAATTCACACCCACAATATTGCTGATTATAAAAACCATTTTCGGCCAAAAGTATCTTACGGCGTTCGCTTAAACCACCTTTACGCCAGTTCTTTTCCCAAAATTCCAGACCTTCAAAGCGAGCCGCAGCCCATTTCCCGGCTTCGGTGATTTGTTGAAGGCTCTTCCATCGCGAAGAGGCCAGTGTAGTAGTAAACAAACGAAAGCCTCTTTCATCAGCCAATTTTGCCGTGGCCAGCAACCGTATTTTGAAACACTGCAGACATCGCTTTCCCCGTTCGGGTTCATCCTCCAAGCCCGCCACGTCACTCAACCAGGCTGTATGATCATAATCCCCGTCGATAATCTCCAAACCTAATTTTTGTGCATAACGACTGCATTCGGATTTCCGGATTTCGTATTCTTCCTGTGGAAAGATATTGGGGTTGAAATAATACAAAGTCGGACGGATATCCTGAGCTAGCATCCATTCGACGATAGCAGCCGAACAAGGGGCACAACAACTATGCAACAATACATTTTCCATTTTGATCTATCTTTGTCGTCTTTTGTTTTTATATAAGCCATGTCTGATCACTGTACGTCCGGGATGTATCAGATAGGTCAAATCGAGTAAAGGAACATAAGTCCATCCGGATTTTTCATTTATCCTGATATAGGGAATTTTACAAACAGCTGAGAGCCCGAAGTGCCTTGACACATAATAAGTAAGACGCAAATTTCCTTCTACAGCATATGCTTTTGTGAAATCAACACTATAAAAAAGGCCGTTTAAACTATAATGAAACCGGTGTCCCCAATAAGAATCAAACTGCAATCCTCCATAATAAAGCACTTTACCGTCGAGCAACTGAGTATGATACAAGGTGTGGGCATAATCGAACGGCATTACTTCGTTATTCCCGAACCCGACATAACCCTCTATGCCCGCATGCAGGGTCAGTATTTTTTCGGCCGAAGGATCGGGACATCCCCATACTTGCGGATTCAATAACCAGGAAAACAATATTTCATGCCGCATAGCCATCCCCTGGGCCACCTGTACCGAATCCGGAACCAGTTCTTTAAAACCGGTCGACTGCAATATCTTCAAACCGGGATAAGAATAATACAACGTATGTGCTGTAGCCCAGGCAAAACGCCTGTTCCCCCACCAACGGTGTTTCAACCCGATATTAGGTAAAAAAGGTTCCTCAGCTATCCGAAAAAGGATTTCCGTACGTTTTGAGAAACCGATCCGTGTGGGATTAAAAAGACTGATTTCTGCTGCATCCGAAGCGACAATACCTGCTGTCCCGGTATGCCAGGCAGAGATTTCCGGAAAACCTTTACTCTTTGAAGGTAATCGGCGGGGATCCCACCGCAACTCGGTATCTTTCTGCCGGAGAGAATTTTCTTTCTTTTCTATCTGTTTTTCTGTTCTCTTCTGTTCTTTACTTTTTGCAGGAAGCACCCGTTGTGCATAAACACCTGAAGAGATTGTCCCCCATAATAATAGACAAAACAGGATTTTCATTTTACGGAATAATAATTCAGGATCAAAGGCAAAGCCGGCTGAGGCACATAAGGTGAAATATCCTGCCCTTCTCCGAGCATCTCCCGGATTTCCGTCGAAGAAACATCGGCAAGAGGTGCGTCTATCAGAAATAGATTTTCCCACATCGAAGCGGATACCCCCTCTCCTTTACGAGGATAAACCAATATACGGTAATTTTCCACAATTTCTTTAGCATTCCGCCATTTATGAAAATCTCTCAGGTTATCCTCTCCGATGATCAAAGCAAACTCTTCCTCCGGCCATTTTTTTTTCAACAGCTGCAAAGTGGCATAAGTGTAGGAAGGCTTAGGCAAACCGAACTCGACATCACATGCCTGCATCCTTTCATCCCCACGGATCGCAGCTTTCACAATTTCCAATCTTTTTTGCTCATCCAATAAAGAACGATCGCTTTTCAATGGATTATGAGGCGAAACGACAAACCAAATCCGCTGACAATATCCTTTGTACAACAAATACTGTGCGATCTTCAGATGACCATTGTGAATCGGGTTAAAAGACCCGAAGAATAAGCCTGTCATTCCTTTCACTTTAATCTAACTTCAACACAGCCAGGAAAGCTTTTTGAGGAACTTCGACATTTCCGATCTGTTTCATCCGCTTCTTTCCTTTTTTCTGCTTTTCCAGCAATTTTCTTTTCCGGGAAATATCCCCCCCATAACATTTGGCCGTCACGTCTTTACGCACTGCTTTGATTGTCTCCCGGGCGATGACTTTAGCTCCGATCGCTGCCTGTACGGCGATATCGAACTGTTGACGCGGTATCAGTTCTTTGAGCTTCTCACAAATGCGACGCCCGAAACCATAGGCATTATCGAAATGAATCAATGCCGACAGTGCATCGACGGACTCTCCGTTTAATAAAATATCCAGTTTCACCAGATTTGCCCGCCGATATCCGATCTGATAATAATCGAACGAAGCATATCCTTTCGTTATACTTTTCAATTTATCGTAAAAATCGAACACAATCTCTCCTAAGGGCATTTCATAGGTGATCTCTATCCGGTTACCGGTATGATATTGCTGGTTGATCAAAATCCCCCGTTTCCCAAGACACAAGGTCATAATCGGACCGATATAATCGGCCGGAGTAATAATCTGGGCACGGATAAACGGTTCCTCTATAAAATCCAACGTGCTGGCAGAAGGCATATCCGAAGGATTGTGCATCTCATAGACCTCGCCTTTGGTGGTATGAGCGATATACATCACATTCGGAACCGTGGTAATCACATTCATATCGAATTCCCGGTCCAGACGTTCCTGAACGATCTCCATATGGAGCATTCCCAAAAATCCGCAACGGAAACCGAATCCCAAGGCTGCCGAAGATTCAGGTTCGAAAGTCAGCGATGCATCGTTCAATTGCAATTTCTCTATCGAAGCCCTCAAATCTTCGTAATCTTCCGAATCAATAGGATAAATCCCGGCAAATACCATGGGTTTCACTTCTTCGAAACCATCGATGGCAACATCACAAGGTTCGTCGACATGAGTGATCGTATCTCCGACTTTTACCTCGGAGGAAGTTTTGATACCTGAAATAATATATCCCACATCACCGGTCTCGAGCACTTGCCGTGGCTCGGGTTTTAAACGGAGTACACCGATCTCGTCGGCTGTATATTCTTTCCCGGTGTTAACGAATTTCACCACATCTCCGGTGCGCAAACTCCCGTTTACAATACGGCAATAAGTAATGATTCCCCGGAAAGAATTGAATTCGGAGTCGAAGATCAAAGCCTGTAAGGGCTGATTCGGAAAACCTTCGGGATGCGGTACCCGCTCGACAATCGCCTGCAAAATTTGCTCTACCCCCAACCCGGTCTTTCCACTGGCCTCGATAATATCCTCGCGTTTACATCCGATCAATTCCACAATCTGATCTTTCACCTCTTCCGGCATAGCATTCGGCATGTCCATCTTATTCAGTACAGGAATAATTTCGAGGTTGTTCTCTACGGCCAGGTAAAGATTGGAAATCGTCTGAGCCTGTATTCCCTGAGTAGCATCGACGATCAGTAAAGCTCCTTCACATGCTGCAATAGAACGCGATACTTCATACGAAAAATCGACATGTCCCGGAGTATCGATCAGATTCAAAACGTACTTCTTCCCTTCAAAATGATAATCCATCTGAATGGCATGGCTCTTGATCGTGATCCCACGCTCCCTTTCGAGGTCCATATCATCGAGTACCTGCGCCTGTAAATCTTTACCGGTTACCGTCCCGGTATATTCCAACAAACGATCGGCCAATGTACTCTTCCCGTGATCAATATGCGCTATAATACAGAAATTGCGGATGTTTTCCATGAATCAATTCTTGATTTATGATTTTGCTATCTTTTCTCTTTTATTATTTTGGGGTGTAAAGATACGAAGAAAAATGAAATAATCTGCAATAAGAATATTTACAAACAAATCGTTATTTTTGCAGAAGAATCAAAAATCAATATTATGGTAAAATCAATGACCGGTTTCGGAAAAATCACCATCGAAAACGGAAATAGGAAAGTCGTGATCGAAATTAAAAGTCTGAATTCAAAAACCCTGGACTTGAATCTGAAGATGCCTAATCTTTACAAAGAAAAAGAAATGGAAATCCGGAATATAGTAAAAGAACAATTAGACCGGGGGAAAGTAGAAATGTGTATCTACTTTGACAATACAGAAAGCGATAAGGATGTGACCATTAATAAGCCTGTAGTAACTCAATACTTCAATCAATTACTAGACATCGCCAACGAATTGGGCATCGAAGCCGACAAAAACAAGATTCTCCAAACCGTCATGCGTTTCCCCGATACCTTGCAAATCAAATCGGAAGAGTTGGAAGATACCGAATGGGAGGCTTTGGAAGCTGGAATAAAAAAAGCTTTGGAAGAAATCAACAAATTCAGAATCCAGGAAGGAAAAGCTTTAATCAAAGATATATGTCACCGCATCGAACTTATTCAGGAACTGTCTGCTCAGGTACCTCAATTTGAAGTAAAACGTGTAGAAGTCATCCGTCAGAAATTACAGGAAAAAATCAATGAATGGACGGATATTCAAAATATCGATGAAAACCGGCTGGAACAGGAAATTATCTACTACCTGGAAAAATTGGATATCACAGAAGAGAAAGTCAGGTTGGCCAATCACTGTAAATACTTTTTGGAAACGATCGAACATGAAGATGCTCCGGGCCGGAAAATCGGTTTTATCGCTCAGGAAATCGGTCGGGAGATCAACACCATGGGCTCTAAAGCCAACGACCACGACATCCAGAAACTCGTCGTAAAAATGAAAGACGAACTGGAAAAGATAAAAGAGCAAAGTTTGAATGTCCTATAAGTTTTTAAAGTCCGTAAAGTTTATAAGATTTTTAAAGTTCATGGACCCTGCAGGCGCTTGGTGTTAAACATAATAAGGATAAATCATGAAGATTGAACGTTTTGAAGATAGTCTGGCATGGCAAAAGGCAAAAGAGTTGTGTATAGAAATCTATTTGCTATTCGATAAAAGCCATGATTTCGGTTTTAAAGACCAAATCGAAAGAGCAACTGCTTTGATTATGAATAACATCACCGAAGGCTATGAACGAAAATCAAACGTCGAACTCAGATACCGAAACAATACCTAAAATGTTATCGAACTTTATAAAAAAACTTTGATCCCACTTTATAAACTTTACAAACCTTATAAACTATCATCGTATGGGAAAAGTAATTATTTTTTCAGCACCGAGTGGAGCGGGTAAGAGTACAATTGTAAATTACTTATTGGAAAAGGGGTTAGGGTTGGAATTTTCTATTTCAGCAACCTGCCGGGCTCCCCGGGGAAAAGAAATACATGGTAAAGAGTATTATTTCTTTACAGCAGATGAATTCAGGAAACGAATTGAAAATAAAGAATTTTTGGAATGGGAAGAGGTGTATCCGGGATGCTACTACGGTACGCTTCTCAGTGAAATCGACCGGATCTGGGCGAAAGGTCATACTGTATTGTTCGATGTCGATGTCGTAGGCGGCCTAAATATCAAAAAGAAATTCGGAGACAATGCGTTATCGATCTTTATTCAGCCCCCATCTGTAGAAGTACTACGCCAACGCTTGACCGGCCGGGGGACCGATGCTCCTGAAAAAATCGAACAACGCCTGGCAAAAGCAGAATACGAAATGACTTTCGCAGACAAATTCGATACGATCATCGTCAACGATAAGCTGGAAGAGGCCTTCCGGGAAGCAGAAAAAAAAGTGAGGGATTTTTTAAAATAATGCTACAATGAACTATTTTACGTCAAAAACTGCGGAACAATTAACTCTGGTATCTATTTCCCATGCCCGCGAAGGGAAAGCCGGAGAATTAAAAAAAGCCTGTCTCGACCTCATCGAAAAGACCCGTCAGGAAGAAGGAGCTATCAGTTACCATTTGTATGAAGATCGGGAAGACCCCTGTCAATTCATTTTTCATGAAATATGGGCAAACGAAGAACTTTGGAAAAAACATACCCAAAGTGAACATCTGCAAGCTTTTCGGGCCCGCAGAGACGAACTGACAGACCGAAAACCGGTTTTACAACGCTGGGAACGTTCGGAAGCTCCGAATCCCGTGATAGTCCCGGATTCGTTGGTATTGTTCGCCTATAACCGGAACAAAGGAAATACTGAAAAAGAATGGCAAAAAATTCTCGAAGATCTGATTGCGCCTACATTAGCTGAAAAAGGGGCTTTGCATTATGAATTACATGTCAGTAAAGACGATCCGAAAGATTTCATGTTTCACGAAACCTGGCAGACTGTCGAAGATTGGAACGCTCACATGGCAGCCCCCCATTTGATCAGTTTAGTCGGGATCTTAGACCAGTATACAGAAAACGGCATTACCGTTATCAAAACCAAGCCGATCGATTAATGACTCCGATTATTGGTATCAGCACAAATCTCCATACCGTAGATAAAGGTAAATTTCTGGGGATGGAAAGGATATACGTCAACAAAGACTATATCGATGCAGTCGTTAAGGCAGGGGGCATTCCCCTGCTTCTTCCCCCGGTAGCCGATCGGGCTTCCATTGTCCGGTATGCCGAAGTCTGCGATGGTTTTATTCTCTCGGG
Organism: Odoribacter sp. N54.MGS-14; assembly: GCF_000980295.1. Classification (NCBI taxonomy): domain Bacteria; kingdom Pseudomonadati; phylum Bacteroidota; class Bacteroidia; order Bacteroidales; family Odoribacteraceae; genus Odoribacter; species Odoribacter sp. N54.MGS-14. The sequence continues at coordinate 78,860 of NZ_LARL01000002.1, forward strand.
CGGAGGAGATATCAACCCCATCTTATACGGAGACTTCCCTCATCCCTGCCTGGAGGAATTTCATACCGGACTCGATCGGGCACAATGGGCGTTGACCGAAGAAATCCTAAGGACAGACAAGCCTCTATTAGCCATTTGCCGGGGAATACAATTATTGAATATCGTATTGGGCGGTACGCTTTGGCAGGATATCACAGCCATCGGCCATCCGGTTATGCTACACAGCCAATACAGCCCACGGGAGGATATTTTCCACCCGGTAAGTATTGAAAAAGATTCTATTTTAGGCCGACTTTGGGGAGAGCAACTGGAAGTCAACAGTTTTCATCACCAATGCCTGAACCATTTAGGACGTCACCTGAAAATCACAGCGACAGCCCCTGATGGAGTTATCGAAGCTGTCGAAATGCCCGATCACACTTTTGTTGTAGGTATCCAATGGCATCCCGAAATGCTCCTGGCCGGTTCGGACAAAATGTTACCCTTATTTCAGCAACTCATCGCTCACTGTCGGAGGGAATAACCGAACTTTCGGGTATCGTCGGCAAAAACAAAACCGACCTGTGGTATCGCCGGAATTTTATCATTCCATCCAACTGGAAAGGGAAACATATCCTTCTACATGCCGGAGCTGTAGACCGCTCCAAAGCCATGAAAAATACCGATCTGGTTCTACTTCCTGAGTCTCAAACTACTGATAACGGCCGAAACAACAGCGATAACGGCTCCAAAAATCAAAGCATATCGCATCCCATGTCCGGGAAATATAGCAAACAGGACTGCCACAAAAGCCGCACCGACAGTCTGTCCCAAGAGCCGGGCCATCCCCAGCATACCACTGGCTCCGCCGCTACGTTCTCTGGGAGCCGATGCAATAATCGTACTATTGTTGGGGGTAATAAAGAGACCGAAACCTATACCTCCTAAAAACATACGCCAGATAATATCGATATGTGAAGGATGTGCAGGCATCATCGCCAACAACAAAAGAGCCGTACCGAATATCATCAATCCGATCCCCCCCAATAAACCGGCATTGTAACGATCCATCAAACGCCCGGCCAGCGGAGCTGTAATCATAGTGGCCAGTGGCCAGGGTGTCAGCAATAACCCCGTCGCAACTTCACTCAGGTGTAATACCCGTTGAAAAAAGAAAGGAATAGACACCAAAGCCAGCATTTGTGCTATAAAAGAAAACACGGAAGTCAGCAAGGATAGGGAAAAGATCTTATTACGCAGCAAATCGACCGGAAGCAAAGGATAAGTCTGCATTTTCTGACGTTTGATAAAAAACCAGCCGATGATCAGCATGATAACAAAACCCGGAATCAGAATATACCAATGAATATCGTGAGCAAATCCATCGATTACACATATCAGCAAACCAAAAGTCAGGGCATTCATTACCGCACTCGTTACATCAAAACGTTATCCTTCTACTTTTACCGGATTCTGGGGTAAAAACTTCAAACTCAATACAAATGCAACCAGTCCTATGGGCACATTGATGGCAAACAACCAGGGCCAATCGGCAATAGCTAAAATACCGGCAGCAACAGTAGGGCCGGCAGCAGCAGCGACAGCAATGATCAACCCGTTGATTCCCATTCCACGGGCCAAAAAACGGGCCGGAAAAATCACCCTCAGTAAAGCGGTATTGACACTCGTGATCGCTGCCGCACTGAAACCTTGTAAACCACGGGCTATAACCAAAGTAATAAACGAATCGGAAAGAGCACATATCAGCGAAGTCACTGTGAACATACTCAAGCCCAACACATACACCCGCTTATATCCCCAAAGATCACCCAAAGAGGAAAAAGCCAGTAAAGAGATGGTCATTGCTAACTGAAAAGCATTTACTACCCAGATAGAACTGGATGGATTGACATGTAAATCTCCGGCAATCGTAGGCAAAGCAACGTTCGCAATAGCCCCGTCCAACACGGCCATCGTCATCCCCAAAGCAATTACTGCCATGGCCCAATTCCGCCGTGGCAAAGGCAAACCGTCTTGTTGTATTTCACCCATAACAAGTTCATAAAGTACTGGATATAATACGAAAAGTCCTGAGTTTTGTTAGAACTCATCCTTCCTGTTCTACGTAAACCTGAGAAAAAGGCTATGAAAACAATAGACAAAAGCACTGTAAAAGAGTTCAATTTACAACGTTATCTTGGTAAATGGTATGAAATCGCCCGCTACGATCATCGTTTCGAACGGGGTCTGCATTATGTCACAGCAGAATATTCAAAACGCCCGGATGGGAAAATCAAAGTTCTGAATTGTGGTCATCAAGATGCTGTCGACGGTAAAGAAAAATGTAGTATCGGGAAAGCACGGCCTTCCCATAACGGTCAGCCCGGTCAATTGCAGGTCGCTTTCTTCCTGTCGTTTTACAGCGATTACAACATTCTCGAGTTGGACCCGGACTACCAATGGTCGCTGATCGGCAGTTCCACAGACAAATACCTGTGGATTTTAAGCCGTACTCCTCATCTCGACCAAAATACCCTAAACCAAATTCTGGAAAAGGCCCGGCAACGAGGATACGACACTTCCCGTCTGATTTTTCCCCAACAGCCCGAATCATAACTGCCGAACTCTTCTCATTATTCAGGGATCACTTTCGTGATCTCTTCTTTTTGAGTATAATAGAAGATACACCTCACTTCCTGTAAATCGGGATATAAGTTTATGCGCAAATATTCATATTGCGGGAGCTGCTTTAATGAAGCTTTGCGTTGGGCAGCATCCTTTGTAGTGTCGAGAATACGCAAGACGGCAGCTTTATCAGGCAATTTCGACTGTTCGACCAATTGCCGCAATCCGGCCCAATTTTCACCGATATATTCGAGCTCGATCTCTTGGGCCTCCATCTGTTTCCGTTCGACTAAACGCTGTTTCATTTGTTCGGCCCGTTGTTCGGCTAACGAGGCATTGAAAGTCGCCGTACCTATAGGAGACGAACTTCCGGCAATGACTAGTTTTTCCAGGCGCATCGTTGAATCCGATCGAAATGAATCGACCAACTTCATCATTCGTTTCATGCTCGAAGCGTTGCCGTCATATTCCCGGTTGAAGATATATTGTCCTGAAGGAAAGAAAAATTCGAATTCCGATACTTTTTGTACCATCACTCTTTCTTTTGCGTACTTCACCCGAACCGGTCCCGGCCCCATAGGCAACCAGATCACTCCATCGGCCAGGGTTAAAACTTCAATATGTTTCTCCCGGTCACAAGCCTCTAACGTCACATCAGCCCTCAATTTAGCTTGTGCCATCCATAATTCGAAAGGCACTGTTTCCGACAAACGGACCTGCATTCCTTCTCCTTCCGATATAAGCCGAAGAGCTTCGGGATAATCCGGTTGTTTATCCGTCAAGGCAGTTAACCGCTTTTCTTGCCGAAGATTGTTTTTTCCGCTAACGACCAAAGGAGTCAAATCATAGCGATGCCCGGCAGACAGAAAATAAGGTTGATAAACCATACGGGCACAGGAAGGGATAAACCCATGAGGTATATTCAATGTATAAACTATTTTTATCGTATATGGATCTGTATGTTGATCGACAAATAGTTGCAAGCGGGAAGGAGTAATAGTCAAAGCCGGTTTCTTCTCAATCCGTTTCACACCGCTCTCCAGCAACAATATGCATAAGCATCCCAATAATATTCCGATCGTTTTTTTCATTTCTGCCTGCTTTTAAAAAGATACATGAAACTAATACTTAATTTTGTCGGTCCCCAATAGTTGCGATGTCCGGTGTCTATAAATCGTCCGCATCGGTTACGTAAATATTTATCGTACTTCAAGTAAGCATACCCGATTCCAAGTTCTGTTTCCAAGTTCCAGTGTTTACCGATGATCCATTGGTAACCATAAGAAAAACCACCACCGACACCCCATCCGTCATAACGGTATTTTTTTAAACCACCGTTATATTTTCCTCCATGTGCATGTACTCCGATAAAATGCCCCATAAACCGGCGACAAGTCCAATAACGCCATTCCGGCTGAACCGCCCAATGCATAATCTTCTTATTCCCACGGAAATGAAAGGGATTATAATTTGCCGTCATATCTAATGTCATTCGCGGAGCTAAAGCGATTTCTCCACCGATATTCAAAGTCGTAGTCGCCCAATAGGCCAGATTTGTTTTCACGGCATATTTCTGTGCAAAACCGACACTCGATGTAAACAAAAGTAAAATAAATCCTATTCGTTTCATTCGTTCTATAACTTTTACCTATTTCTGACGTTTTTGATATTAACGAATACCGCTATCCTAAAGTTTTACTTATTTTTGTAAAAACAAAAGCTATGAATAAAAAGATCATCCGGAACGCCCGTATTATCACGATGAATGAAAGGTTAGATATTCTCCCTAACGGAAATATCCTGATCGAAAATGGAAAAATCAGTGCCATCACGACTCAATCTTTAGAAGATACCGATGCGGAAATCACAGACGCAGAAGGGATGTTCTTATTACCTGGGCTGATCAATACACATACTCATCTTCCTATGACTATGCTAAGGGGCTTTGCAGATGATCTTCCGCTGCATGAATGGCTTACCGGACACATCTTTCCGGCAGAAGCCCGGTTGGTGACTCCTGAAAATGTCAGAATCGCTACCCGGCTGGCTTTTATCGAAATGATCAAATCGGGTACGACCTGTTTCAACGACATGTATTTTTTCGAAGATATCATAGCCGAGGAGGCTAAAAATGCCGGTATCCGGGGAGTTATGGGAGAATCGATGATCGACTTTGCAACAGCGAGCTTTCAAACGGTAGACGAAGGTCTTGCCCGATGTGAAGCTTTGATCCGAAAATGGCAAGGAGACTCTATCATTCACCCTTCCGTTTGTGTACATGCCCCATATACCTGTTCCCAAGCCACTCTCCAACAATCCAAACAACTGGCAGACCGGTACGGTACTCTTCTTCAGATTCATGTCGCAGAAACCCGGCAAGAAGTCGAAGACATCACAGCCCGAACAGGCATGCCACCTGCCGAGTACCTCCATTCGATCGGGCTTCTCGACCGGAACGTGATTGCAGCCCATTGCGTATGGCTCAATCCGAAAGAGATCGAACTCCTGGCCCGAACCGGGACTTCGATCGGCCATTGTCCCAAAAGCAATCTAAAATTAGCCAGTGGCGTTGCAGATATAGACACTTACCTGAAAGCAGGAATTACTGTCGCTTTAGGAACAGACGGAACGGCGAGCAACAACACCCTCGATTTAGTAGAGGAAATGCGTTTTGCCGCATTGCTCGCTAAAGTCGTCCATTACAACCCGGAGGCTGTAAAAGCCCAGACAGCCCTCCGGATGGCTACCATCAACGGAGCAAAAGCCTTGGGACTCGACACAATAACCGGTTCGATCGAAATAGGAAAAAGAGCGGACCTGATATTGATACATGCAGATGCTTCCAATATGCTTCCTGTTTATGATGAATACTCAGCCATTGTCTATGCCATGAACAGTAAAAATGTACGCTCTTCTATGGTAAATGGGGACTGGATCATGCGCAACCGGATCGTATGCCATGTAGACAAAGAAAATACGTTGGAGGCAATCAAACAACTCTCCGGTCAAATCCGAAAAATGTAAGCGATTTTCAAAAATAATTTGTAAATTATTGTTGATAAAGTATAATTTTGTAGTTTAAAAATCAAAAACCAGAACTATGAAAAATTTAATATTTATCAGCGCATTTACCTTTTTATTCAATTGGACAGCAGCAGCTGCCGGTCACATTAGCCGGGATTCAAGCTGGACATACGGAGGTAACGGAGGATTAAATTTATCTCAGGTTAGCTTAAGCAATTGGGCCTCAGGAGGCGAGAATGCGGTCGGCTTCGATGTATTACTCAATTATAGTGCCGATTATAAAAAGAATAAACATTTGTGGCAAAACCGGATCGAAATGGCTTATGGCTTGAATCAAACGGAAACAAGCGGAACGAAAAAAACGAATGACAAACTTTATTTTTCGTCGACCTATGGCTACGGAATGACTAAAAGCCTTTATTTGAGTGCTCTGTTGAACTTCAACACGCAATTTGCGAAAGGGTATGATTATAAAACAGAACCCCGGACTTATATTTCACGTTTTATGTCTCCGGGATACCTGACTACCGGTCTAGGTTTGACCTGGAATCCAAAGAATTGGATAACAGCTACCTTTTCGGCCATTTCCTGGCGGGGAACTTTTGTCAGTAGTAAAATTCTTTCCGACGAAGGTTCATTCGGTGTCGATCCCGGCGAGCATCTTTTTTCAGAAATGGGTGGTAACTTAAAGGTAGAAGTAAAATACGAATTTCTGAAAAATATGACGATCTATTCACGAGTCGATCTTTTCTCGAATTATCTGGAAGATCCGCAAAACGTGGATGTCCGTTGGGATGTACAATTAAATATGACCGTGAATAAATGGTTTTCGGCCAATATTTCCACAAACCTGATCTATGACAACGATACTAAAATCGTTCAAAAAGATGGAAGTAAAGGGCCACGCTTACAATTTAAAGAAAGTCTGGGTGTAGGATTTCAGGTAACGTTCTGACTATTTTAAATATATTTCACATGTATAGCGCTTATTTCCCACAAAATAAATCTAGATTTGTAGTATAAACTATTTAGGTATGGATAAATTACTTTACGGAGACTTTGAAGAACAATACACCGATTACGAAACGGCGGAAATAGCTATTCTTCCTGTGCCTTACGATGGTACAAGTACTTGGCTGAAAGGAGCAGACAAGGGACCACGTGCCATACTCGAAGCTTCGCCCAACATGGAATTTTACGATATCGAAACCGATTCGGAAGTATATAAACACGGTATCGCCACTTTAGAACCCGTTACGGCCGATTCTTCTCCCCAAGCTATGGCTCAGGAAGTCGAACAGCGCGTGGAAGCTATCTTGAAAGATAAAAAGTTCCCGGTGTTATTGGGTGGGGAACACTCGGTCAGTATCGGTGCTTTCAAGGCTATAGCCAAATACTATGATACATTTTCTATCCTGCAACTGGATGCTCATTCGGATATGCGGGACGAATACGAAGGTTCGCCTTACAATCATGCCTGTGTTATGGCCCGGGGCAAAGAAATTACCCCAAGTGTCGTTCAGGTAGGTATTCGTAGCAGCGCCATCGAAGAAAAGCACAATATCGATCCGGACCGTATTTTTTATGCCCATGAAATTAAAGAATCGGACGATTCTACCTGGATGTACGAGGTGTCTCAAAAACTCCACGATAATGTGTATGTCACAATCGACCTGGACGTATTCGACCCCGCTTATATGCCGTCGACAGGTACCCCCGAACCCGACGGACTGACCTACCGGACAGTGTTGACTTTGCTCAAACTAATCAACGAACGCCATAATATCGTCGGTCTCGATGTTGTCGAACTTTGTCCGAACGATATCAATAAAGCCCCGGATTTCCTGGCCTCAAAATTGATTTATCAGATCCTGAGTATACGTTTCAAGCAATAACCCCGATCAATGCTCACCTATCTCATTACCGGAATAACCGTTGTGGTCTCTTTTATTTGTTTCAACAACAGACTATTGTTCGATAAACTTTCGCTCAAACCCTATCGGATTGTACATGCAAAGGAATGGTACCGTATCATTTCGCATGGTTTTGTTCATGCAGACTGGGTACATTTATTCGTGAATATGTTTACTTTCTGGTCATTCGGCAAGTATATCGAAGATACATTCCGTTATCTGGGATTCGGAGAAGGGGCTTTTTTATTACTCTACTTCGGAGGGATGGTTGTAGCTTCTGCCTCCGATGTGATCCGTTACCGTAATGCGGCATGGTACACTTCTATCGGAGCTTCCGGTGCGGTTTCTGCCGTTTTATTCACAGCCATATTCCTGAATCCGTGGGACAAAATTCTGCTTTTTGCCGCAATTCCCATTCCAGGTATTCTGTTCGGCCTTCTTTATTTAGCTTACTGCCAATATATGGCCCGCCAGGGAAGTGACAACATCAATCATAATGCCCATTTTTACGGGGCGATCTATGGTTTCCTATTCCCTATAGTTCTGGAACCAAGGCTTTTTCAAGCTTTCCTGAACCATTTTTAAGTAGGAATATTCAGTAAATGTCCCTATAAAATACAATGGCATATGAAGATGCCCCAGTATAATCACTTCATATGTCATTTTTA
>NZ_LARL01000049.1:0-24519 GCF_000980295.1 Odoribacter sp. N54.MGS-14
AAAAAAACTTTTGCGTACCCCAAAATAAGGGCATGAAAAGATACAAAATATTGTTTATCAATCAATTATAAAATGAACATTTTTTGAGTGACGAAGTCAGGAAACCGACGGCTTCGATTCCATTCCGCCCGGCAATATACAGGGCTCTCTCGTTATGAAACCGTTGGGAGATGATAGTAAACCGATCCTGTCCGAACACTTTTTTAGCCCTGATCACCGAATCGAGTGTACGTATCCCGGCAAAATCCATTACGATCACGCTATCCGGGATTCCATGGGCGATCAACGCTTTCCGCATCTCAACCGGTTCGTTATAATTCATGCAGCGATTATCTCCACTGACCAATATCCGGCTGATCTTACCGGCCTGAAAGAGTTCCACAGCAGCCGTGATCCGGTAATTGAAATAAAGATTCGGCCGACCACCCCGCAACTTCGGAGAAGTTCCCAACAACACCCCCACCCGATTTTCGGGAATTGTTTCTATCTGATCATACAAACAACTTTCAGTACTATGAATGATAATCCGATTACACAACAGAATCGTTCCCAACAATAAGATAAGCCCCAATAATAAAAAGCGGACACAATATTTTATCCATTTCCTGCCTGTCTGTCTTTTTCTCCATATCAATATATATTTTTGCATACTCTGTCACTCACTTAGTATGAAATAACAAATATAAATAAAGAATTCATCTCATCAAATAGCCGAAGAATTTATACCAACTATCACTCAAAAGAGAATTAATTCGTAATTATAAAAATAATCAAAAAAACATGTATAAATTTTGATGTTTATACACATGTTTCCCCTAAATGTAGGTTTATTTTTTCTTTCTATTCCGATTCCGGGTTTTGTGCCGTCAGACCGGTTCGCCTGGAACGGTCCGCTAAGGCTTTCCTTCACTGACCGGCGGAACTCCTCACTGCGTTCGTCAGACACCACCGGTCGGGCGTTCGGAAAACCTAACCGGACCCTCGTTCCCGCTCCAATGGTCTTCCGCCATAAAACCCTGCATCTAACGGCAGAGCTAACCGGCAAAGAAAATACAACCGGAAATTTGCAGTAGCAGGAAGCCAGACCGTCCGGATTATTTCCAGGTAGAATGTTATTTCTCAAATCAAGACCGGTCTGCAATTCAGTGATAACGTTAGGCGGAGGTGATCGGGATTGGAGACCATTGGAGCTCTGGCGAGTGTCGTCTTACTTTTTCTGAACGCCCGACCGGTGGTGTCTGACGAACGTAGTGAGGAGTTCCGCCGGTCAGTGATAGAAAAAGCCAGACGACCGACAGAAGCAACCGGGTCACCAATTCCGATCACCGAAGACGAATAAGTAACGAACTACCTTTATAAGTGTAAATATGTATATAACTGCCAAAATGCAAACGAAACTCTTTTTATTACAACATCAATAACTATTATCTACTGATACACAAACGTTTCCATTTGTATAAAATTATACATTTTGAACTTTCTATGTAAAAAACAGAAAAAACATTTGGAATTTAAAAAAATTCGTCGCTATCTTTGTTGCATAAAAATGATAAAAACATGAAGCGTTTATCCCTACATCTCCTGAATATTATTATTCTCGTGGTCCTTAGCCACGGAACGGAGAGGGGTATATAAACGAAAATCGAACCGAAATATAAATTGATCATATGCCTTTCTCCCAAACGAGAAAGGCTTTTTTTTTTAACAGACAGAAAAATGAACAAAACAATGTATCGCCATATTATCGTCATTAACATTCTACTCGTGGTCCTGCAAAGATAACGAGAGAAGGGTGACGCGTATATACACACTATTTGTAGAAGCCTTTCTCTCGCCGGGAGAAAGGCTTCTTCGCATTTAAGAACTTACTGCACAAAATAAAAGAAAATGAGAAATAACCTTAGAAGCGCTGTTACAATGACAGGCCGTCGGATGGCCGGAGCCAGAAGTTTGTGGAGAGCCAATGGTATGAAAGACGAACAATTCGGGATGCCCGTCATCGGCATCGTCAACTCGTTCACCCAGTTTGTACCGGGTCATACCCACCTGCACGAAATCGGACAATACGTAAAGACCTTAATAGAAGAACGCGGATGCTTCGCAGCCGAATTCAATACCATAGCCATCGACGACGGAATCGCCATGGGCCACGACGGGATGTTATACTCGCTTCCTTCGCGGGAAATCATCGCCGACAGTGTGGAATACATGGCCAACGCCCATCAGGTAGACGCTTTGTTTTGTATCAGTAATTGTGACAAAATCACTCCGGGCATGCTGATGGCTGCTATGCGTCTGAATATTCCGACGATTTTTGTATCCGGAGGCCCGATGGAAGCCGGTAATTTCGACGGCAAGGGAATAGATCTGATCGACGCCATGGTCATGAGTGCAGACAGCCGTTGCAGCGATGCAGATATCGAGAAAATCGAGCGTTGGGCCTGCCCCGGATGCGGTTCGTGTTCGGGCATGTTTACAGCCAACTCCATGAACTGTCTCAACGAAGCGTTGGGATTGGCGCTTCCCGGCAACGGTACCATTGTAGCCACCCACACTAACCGGCGGCGTTTGTTTGAAAAAGCTGCTTCATTAATCGTACAAATGGCCGGACGGTATTATTTCGAAGGGGACGATTCGGTATTACCCCGTAACATAGCGACCAAAGCTGCTTTCGAGAATGCCATGTCACTGGACATCGCCATGGGAGGATCGACCAATACCGTACTCCACCTGCTGGCCATCGCCCACGAAGCCGGAGTAGACTTCACCATGCAGGATATCGACCGCCTGTCGAGAAAAGTACCGGTACTATGCAAGGTCGCTCCCAACTCTCACTTTCACATCCAGGATGTAAACCGGGCAGGAGGTATCCTGTCTATCCTCGGGGAATTGGCGGAAGCCGGTTTGATCGATACCACGGTCAACCGTGTCGGATACAAAAATCTGGCAGAATGCCTCTCGAAATACAACCTGAAAAGCCCGAAGCTCACTCAAAAGGCGCAAAAATTCTATCTCAGTGCACCCGGCGGCAAATTCAGCCGGGAACTGGGTTCTCAAAGTAAAACCTATGCCCGCTTCGATACCGACCGTCGGATGGGATGTATCCGGGATGTAAACCATGCTTATTTCAAAGACGGGGGACTGGCTGTCCTGACCGGGAACATCGCCCGCAACGGATGTATCGTAAAAACAGCCGGAGTAGATGAATCACTGTTCGTATTCCGGGGACGTGCCAAAGTATTCGAATCGCAGGAACAAGCCATGAACGGTATTCTGAACGATGAAGTAAAAGCCGGAGATGTCGTCGTCATCCGTTATGAAGGGCCTAAAGGCGGACCGGGCATGCAAGAAATGCTTTACCCCACTTCTTATCTGAAATCCAAACATCTGGACAAAGCCTGTGCCCTGATCACCGACGGACGATTTTCAGGAGGGACTTCGGGTTTATCCATCGGTCACATCTCACCTGAAGCAGCTGCCGGAGGAGCTTTAGCCATCGTCCGGGACGGCGATCTGATCGAAATAGACATTCCGGCACGGACCATCAACCTGTTACTGAGTGATCCCGATATTGCCGCCCGGTTAGCCGCTCAAAAAAACTTCGAACCGGCCGGACGCAAACGTACGGTACCCAAATCCCTGCAGGCTTACGCCCGGTTCGTCAGTTCAGCCGACCAGGGTGCCGTCCGCATTCTATAACCCATAAGTTTTTACTTTTTATCTCTTTTTTCGTATGAACACTACTACACAATCTATCTATATGGAAAAGCAAGTAACAAAGACAACTTGTTTTTCGGGCTCGAAAGCGGTAATCGAAACCCTTCTACGTGAAGGAGTGGATACCGTCTTCGGGTATCCCGGAGGAACAATCATGCCGGTATACGATGCGTTATACGACTATCGGAACCGTCTCAACCACATCCTCGTACGTCATGAACAGGGGGCATTACATGCCGCCCAGGGCTATGCCCGGGTAAGCGGACGTCCCGGTGTCTGTATCGTCACTTCGGGTCCCGGAGCTACCAATACGGTAACAGGCCTTGCCGACGCGATGATGGATTCGACTCCTGTCGTTCTGATCAGCGGACAGGTAGGTTCCGGTTTCCTGGGCACCGATGCTTTTCAGGAAACCAACTTCGTAGGGATCACCCAGGCTGTAACCAAATGGAACTGCCAGGTACGGCATGCCGCCGATATCCCTGCAGCCATCGCCAAGGCATTCTATATCGCCCGCACGGGACGTCCCGGACCCGTCGTGGTAGATATTACCAAAGATGCCCAGCAAGAAATGGCCGAATATCATTATGAAAAGGTCAGCTTCATCCGGAGTTATTGCCCGTCTCCGGCCATCGATAAAGAAAAAATTGCAGAAGCGGCCAAATTGATCAATCTGTCCCGTAAACCGTTGGCTTTAATCGGCCAGGGCGTCATCCTCGGCGGGGCAGAAAAAGAACTACGTGTTTTCCTGGAAAAAAGCGGTATCCCTGCAGCTTCCACTTTATTGGGACTGTCGGCCATTCCTTCCGATCATCCCCAATTCGTCGGTATGTTGGGTATGCATGGGAATTATGCCCCCAATATAAAAAACAAAGAATGCGATTTACTGATCGCGATAGGCATGCGTTTCGACGACCGGGTGACCGGAAATCCCGAACAATTCGGCATCAACGCCAAGATCATCCACCTGGAAATCGACCCTGCCGAAGTGAATAAAATCATATATGCCGACGTACCTGTCCTGGGAAATGTCAAAGAGACTTTACCCGCCCTGACAGAATTAGTGGTCCCCAACCGGCATACCGACTGGATAGCGGAATTCAAAGCCTGTTACAACATCGAATATCAGGAAATCATAGAACCGGCGCTCTACCCCACGAGCAAGCAAATCCGTATGGGAGAAGTAGTCGACCTGGTATCGAAAGCCTATCACCACGACGCGATTCTGGTCACCGATGTCGGGCAACAGCAGATGGTAGCTTCCCGTTATTTCCGCTTCAAACATACGCGGAGTATCGTCACTTCGGGTGGATTAGGCACCATGGGATTCGGCCTTCCGGCAGCTATCGGAGCAAAAATCGGAGCCCCCCAAAGAGAGGTTTGCCTGTTTGTCGGTGACGGTGGTTTTCAAATGAACCTGCAAGAACTCGGTACCATCTTTCAATCCCGGGTACCGGTGAAGATTATCCTGCTGAACAATAGCTTTCTGGGTATGGTGCGCCAATGGCAGGAGCTCTTTTTCGACAAGCGGTACTCATTTACCGAAATGACTAACCCTGACTTCGGGGCAATCGCCCAAGGAAACGGTATCGCCTACCGGTGCGTGGAAAAACGGGACGAACTGGAAACAGCCATCCATGCCATGAAGGAACATCCCGGAGCCTTTCTGCTGGAGGTTCGGGTTGAACCGGAAGAGAATGTATTTCCGATGGTTCCTGCCGGTGCAGCTGTGGGGGATGTGAGATTGGAATAAAGAAAAAAGTTGAAAGCTAAAGGCTATAGGCTGGAGGCCAGGAGGTAGAGGAGGGGGAGGAGGGGGAGAAAGGGAGAAAGGGAGAGAAAAAGAGATTATCGATAATAATAAAATAGAAAAATGATGCGATGAATAAAGAATATATCATAACGGTCTTTTCAGAAAACAAAGTAGGATTGCTAAGCCAGATCACGACGGTATTCACTTGCCGGGATATCAATATCGAAAGCCTGACGACTTCGGAATCGTCTATCCCGGGCATTCACAAATTTACCATAGTCGTCATCACCGATCCCGAAAAGATAGAGAAACTGGTCAAGCAGATCGAAAAGAAAATCGATGTACTGAAAGCCTTTGTTTTCACCCCGGATGAAGTGGTACAACAGGAAATCGCACTTTACAAAGTCACCCGGAGCAACAGTGTCGAAAAATTGGTACGCGACCACCATGTACGGATACTGGAAATCTGTGACGATTATATCGTACTGGAAAAGACCGGACACAAAGAGGATACCCAGTCTCTGTTCGAATTACTACAACCCCATGGGGTACAGCAATTCGTCCGGTCGGGCCAAATTGCGATCATCAAATCAAAACGCGAACTATTGAATGAATATTTACAGAAACGGGAAAATACGACGAAAGCGTAAACAACCCGGATCAAGGACAAAATAACACTAACAATTAAATCATTATTATTATGGCACAAATTAATTTCGGAGGAGTAAAAGAAAACGTAGTAACCAGAGAAGAATTTCCATTGGCAAAAGCGCTCGAGGTATTGAAAAACGAAACCATTGCTGTTATAGGATACGGTGTACAAGGTCCCGGTCAGGCCCTGAACCTGAAAGACAACGGTTTCAACGTAATCGTAGGTCAGCGCCGGGGAAGTAAAACCTGGGATAAAGCCGTAGCCGACGGCTGGATACCCGGCGAAACCCTGTTCGACATCGAAGAAGCCGCCCGTAGAGGAACGATCATACAATATTTACTATCGGATGCAGGTCAGATCGCCGTATGGCCGACTATTCAAAAACACCTGACTCCCGGCAAAGCCCTCTATTTCTCACATGGTTTCGGCATCACCTATAAAGATCGCACAGGCATCATCCCGCCGGCCGATGTCGATGTCATCCTGATCGCTCCGAAAGGCTCGGGTACTTCATTGCGGAGAATGTTCTTACAGGGACGGGGATTAAATTCCAGTTATGCCATCTTCCAGGATGCCACCGGCAAAGCTTGGGACCGGGTTATCGCTTTAGGAATCGGAGTAGGCTCGGGTTATCTGTTCGAGACCACCTTTCAGCGGGAAGTATATTCCGACCTGACAGGAGAACGGGGTACTCTGATGGGAGCGATCCAGGGCATTTTTGCAGCCCAGTACGACACTTTACGCGAACACGGCCACACCCCTTCGGAAGCCTTCAACGAAACCGTCGAGGAACTGACCCAAAGTCTGATGCCTTTAATTGCAGAAAACGGTATGGACTGGATGTATGCCAACTGCTCGACGACAGCACAACGGGGAGCACTCGATTGGTGGAAGAAATTCCGGGATGCCGCCAAACCGGTATTCGACGAATTGTACGGCCAGGTATCTTGTGGCAACGAAGCCCAACGTTCGATCGATTCCAACAGCCGGCCCGACTATCGTGAAAAACTGGAAAAAGAACTTCAGACCATGCGCGAATCCGAGATGTGGCAAGCCGGTGCCGTCGTTCGGAAACTGAGACCGGAAAACAATTAAAGCGAAAAGGCTAGAAGCAAAAAGCTAGAAGCGAAAAGTAAAAAGTGAAAGGAGATCGGCGAAAAAGCAAAAGATGAAAAGCGCCCCAATAACCTTCACTAATCCCTTTCCCTTTTTTACCTACTCCCGCTTCCACCTTATAACTTATAGCTTTTAGCCTAATAGCCTTTTCGCCTCTAACCTTTTACCTCATCACCTCATGCGTGAAAAAGTATATATATTCGATACCACCCTTCGGGATGCAGAGCAAGTTCCGGGGTGTCAGCTGAATACAATCGAAAAGATAGAAGTTGCCAGGCAGTTCGAGAAACTGGGTGTAGACATCATCGAAGCCGGTTTCCCCATCTCGAGTCCCGGGGATTTCAATTCCGTTGTAGAGATTTCTAAAGCAGTAACCGTTCCAACCATCTGTGCTCTGACCCGGGCTGTAAAAAAAGACATCGAAGTGGCTGCCGAAGCATTGAAATTTGCCAAACGGGGACGTATCCATACCGGAATCGGTACCTCCTGGTATCATATCCACGAAAAATTGAATTCCACTCCCGACGAAATCGTCGGGAGAGCGGTAGAGGCCGTAAAATATGCCCGTCGATTTGTCGATGATGTCGAATTTTACGCCGAAGATGCAGGCCGTACAGAAGAAGAATACCTGGCCCGGGTAGTAGAAGCAGTGATCAAAGCCGGCGCCACCGTCGTCAATATCCCCGACACCACGGGGTATTGTCTGCCGAACGAGTACGGAGCAAAGATCGCCTATCTGATGAATCATGTCCCCAACATCGACAAAGCCATTATTTCCACTCATTGCCACAACGATCTGGGCATGGCCACTGCCAACACTTTAGCCGCCGTACAAAACGGAGCACGGCAGGTCGAAGTGACGATCAACGGCCTCGGCGAACGGGCCGGTAACACCGCCCTCGAAGAAATCGTGATGGCGATTGCCTGTCACAAAAATCTGGATTTCAATATCGGTATCAACACCAGGCAAATCATCGCTACCAGCCAGCTGGTATCCAGTTTGATGCGGGTGCCGGTACAACCCAACAAAGCCATCGTCGGCCGTAATGCTTTCGCCCATTCGTCGGGCATCCACCAGGACGGTGTACTGAAAAGCCGGGAGACCTATGAAATCATCGCCCCGGAAGACGTAGGGGTCGATCAGTCCAGTATCGTCCTCACCGCCCGTAGTGGCCGTGCAGCACTGAAACATCATTTGAAAGCCATCGGTTATACTCCCGACAATGACGAACTCGACGCCATCTACCAGCGCTTTCTGGAATTAGCCGATAAGAAAAAAGACATTACCACCCGCGACCTGGAAGTACTTGCCGGTAGTGAAGCTTCGCGCAAACACCGCGACATGAAACTGGTGGGGTTGCAGGTTGTATGCGGCTCGACTTCCATACCGACAGCAACTGTGCAAATCAGCTTCGGGGGAGATATTTTCACCGAAACAGCCAGCGGTAACGGCCCGGTCGATGCAGCCATCAATGCTGTAAAAAGCATCACCAAACGACGGGTACATCTGGAAGAATACCTGGTACAGGCCATCACCCGGGGAAGCGACGACCTGGGTAAAGTACACGTACAAGTCTCCCACAAAGGCAAAATGTACCACGGTTTCGGCGCCAACACAGACATTGTCACCGCATCGGTCGAGTCGTTCCTGGATGCGATAGCTAAAATAAGTTAGTACCCCAAAGTCAAAATACACCTTATGAAAACTTTATTCGATAAAATCTGGGATGCCCATACGGTCGACACCATCGCCGGAGGTTCATGTGTGCTCTATATCGACCGGCAATACATTCACGAAGTAACGAGTCCACAAGCTTTCGAAGGGCTTCATTCGCGCGGCGCGAAAGTATTCCGTCCGGCTCAGGTCACAGCCAGCCCCGATCACAATATACCCACACAAAATCAACATCTGCCGGTACAGGATCTGCAATCCGCCCGGCAACTGTCGATGCTCGAAAATAACTGTACCGAACACGGTATCACGATTTTCAAAGTCGGTACCCCCAAAAACGGAATTATCCATGTGGTGGGTCCCGAAACAGGTCTGACCCAACCGGGAATGACCATCGTCTGTGGAGACAGCCATACTTCCACCCACGGAGCTATGGGCTGCGTGGCGTTCGGCATCGGAACCAGCGAGGTAGAAATGGTATTAGCCTCCCAATGTGTATTGCAATCCAAACCCAAGACCATGCGGATCAATGTCGAAGGACAATTGAATCCCGGAGTTTGTTCGAAAGATATCATTTTATATCTCATTTCGAAACTAGGTACCGGCGGCGGCACCGGACATTTCATCGAATTTGCCGGATCGGCTATCCGCTCGCTATCGATGGAAGCCCGGATGACGATCTGTAATATGAGCATCGAAATGGGAGCCCGTGGCGGGATGATCGCTCCGGACGAAACGACCTTTGCCTACCTGAAAGGCAGGGAATATGCGCCCCAAGGAACCGAATGGGACAAATCTGTCGCACAATGGAAGCAGCTATACAGTGATCCCGACGCCATCTTCGACAAAGAAGTCACATTCGATGCTGCCGACATCTACCCTATGATCACCTACGGCACCAACCCCGGCATGGGAATCGCCCTCACCCACTCTATCCCTGAAGTCTCCGAAATCGAAGAGACTTCCCGGCCTTCCTTCTTAAAAGCTCTGGAATACATGGACTTCAAACCGGGCGAAAAGCTACTAGGCAAACCGGTCGACTATGTTTTTGTCGGCAGTTGTACCAATGGACGGATCGAAGATCTGCGGGTATTCGCCGACTATGTGAAAGGCAAGCAAAAAGCAGCAGGCGTAACAGCCTGGATCGTTCCGGGCAGCAAACAGGTAGAAAAACAAGCCATCGACGAAGGGATCAGGGATACACTCGAGGCTGCAGGCTTCGAATTACGGCAACCGGGATGCTCCGCCTGCCTGGCAATGAACGACGACAAAATTCCGGCAGGGAAATATTGTGTCTCCACCTCCAATCGTAATTTTGAAGGCCGGCAAGGACCGGGAGCCCGCACTCTACTGGCAGGCCCACTCGTCGCTGCTGCCTGTGCTATCCACGGCATAATCACCGTCCCCGACTCACTCCAACTCAGCAACCCAGTAACTCAGCAACTCAACAACTCAACAACTCAGTAACTCAGCAACTCAGTAACTCAGCAACTCAGTAACTCAGCAACTCAGTAACTCTTTTCAACTCATGATAAACCAATTCACAACCCTAACATCCACAGCGATACCACTGAAAATCGAAAATGTAGACACCGACCAGATCATTCCGGCCCGTTTTTTGAAAGCGACCACCCGGGAAGGGTTCGGCAAACAATTGTTTTTCGACTGGCGGTATGATGCTCAGGGAAACCCGAAAACAGATTTCGTCCTGAACTCCCCCGACTATA
The DNA here is from genome assembly GCF_000980295.1 of Odoribacter sp. N54.MGS-14. NCBI lineage: Bacteria > Pseudomonadati > Bacteroidota > Bacteroidia > Bacteroidales > Odoribacteraceae > Odoribacter > Odoribacter sp. N54.MGS-14. The sequence continues at coordinate 10,638 of NZ_LARL01000049.1, forward strand.
CCGGAGAAATTTTAATTGCAGGGAAAAATTTCGGCTGTGGTTCCAGCCGTGAACATGCGGCCTGGGCCATTTATGGAGCAGGTTTCAAAGTAGTCATTTCCAGTTTTTTCGCCGATATTTTCCGCAACAATGCCCTGAACAACGGATTACTTCCTGTACAGGTGAGCGAATCGTTTCTGGCAAAGCTATTCCAGGTCGTCCGGTCAGCTCCTTCGACCACCGTCAGTATCGATCTGGAACGGCAGACCGTCACCTTGACAGCCACAGGAGAGCAAGAACTTTTCGAAATTTCTCCCTACAAAAAAGAGTGTTTGTTGAAGGGATACGATGATGTCGACTATCTGATGAGCATACACCATAAGATCGAAGCATTTGAAAAGACCCGTTAAAACGATCGGCGAGCCTTCGGTTCTGACAAAGCCAGTGCAAGAGTCGCCTTATGAACCTTACAAACTCATTTCATCATGGATTTAAAAATAGCAGTATTACCCGGTGACGGCATCGGACCGGAAATCATAGAACAGGCCATCAAAGCCATCGATGCCACTTGCAAAAAATACGGTCATACCGTCGGCTATACCTACGGATCAGTAGGGGCAACAGCCATCGACAAGACCGGGAATCCTTATCCGGAAGAAACTCACCGGATTTGTATGCAATCGGATGCCGTATTGTTCGGAGCGATCGGGGATCCCCGTTTCGACAACAATCCCCAAGCCAAAGTCCGTCCGGAACAAGGATTGCTGGAAATGCGCAAAAAATTAGGATTATATGCCAACCTCCGTCCGGTCAGTACTTTCAAATCCCTTGTTCACCGCTCTCCTCTGCGACAAGAACTCGTAGAAGGGGCCGATTTCATCTGTATCCGGGAACTCACCGGCGGCATTTATTTCGGGCGGCCCCAGGGACGTTCAGAAGACGGGCAAACCGCTTTCGACAGTTGTGTATACACCAAAGCCGAAATCAAACGGATTTGCCGATTAGGTTTCGAATACGCCATGAAGCGCCGCAACAAACTGACAGTTGTCGATAAAGCCAATGTCCTGGCAACCTCCCGGCTATGGCGCGAAACCGTACAAGAGATGGCTCCGGCTTATCCTCAGGTAAATGTCGAATACATGTTTGTCGACAATGCGGCGATGAAACTCATCCAGCAACCCAAACATTTCGACGTCATCGTTACAGAAAACATGTTCGGCGATATCCTCACCGACGAAGCCAGTGTCATCACAGGCTCATTAGGCTTGCTGCCTTCCGCTTCTATCGGTATCCACACCTCGCTGTTCGAACCGATCCACGGTTCCTATCCTCAGGCCGCCGGCAAAAATGTGGCCAATCCTCTGGCAACCATTTTATCCGCCGCTATGATGTTCGAATATGCCTTCAACCTGAAAGCAGCCGGAGCAAGCATCCGCCAGGCAGTCGATCGTTCGATCGAAGCCGGTATCGTTACCGAAGATATCGCTGAAGACGGACAGGCCTATCCGACCAGCGAAGTAGGCGATTTTATAGCAAAGAACATCGGGTAAATGAAAAAACAGACCAATTAAACCGAACAATATGAGTGATCCTTATTTTCCTTCTTTGAAGGATATCATGACGGCGGAGCATACGCTCAACGACATCCTGGTCCCGACACCCCTCATGAAAAACAGAAATCTATCCGATAAATACGAAGCCAATATCTTTCTGAAACGGGAAGATCTTCAAATGGTGAGATCGTATAAAATCCGGGGAGCTTATAATAAAATCAAATCCCTGACTCCTGAAGAGATGGAGAAAGGAGTGGTTTGTGCCAGTGCCGGCAATCATGCCCAAGGCGTAGCCTTCTCCTGCAGCAAACTCGGTATCCAGGGAAAAATCTATATGCCCGTTACTACTCCCAGGCAAAAGATCAACCAGGTAAAAATGTTCGGGGGTAAATCCATTGAAGTCGTCCTGACGGGAGATACTTTCGATCAGGCCAATACAGCAGCAATCGAAGCCTGTAAAAAAAACGATATGGTATTTATCCCTCCCTTCAACGATCCCCGGATCATCGAGGGGCAGGCAACCGTCGGTTTAGAAATCATTCAGGAAGCCCGGATGAAGCTCGATTATATCTTTGTACCGATCGGTGGTGGCGGACTGGCTTCCGGTATCGGTAGTTTCTATAAGCAAATGAGCCCGAAGACCAAGATCATCGGAGTCGAACCGGCCGGTGCCGCCGGAATGAAAAAATCGTTCGAATGCGGAGAGGTAACCGAACTGAACGAAGTAGATAAATTTGTCGACGGGGCAGCCGTACAACGGGTAGGAGAGCTCACTTACGCTATCTGCAAGAAAGTATTGGACGATATCGTCGTCGTGCCCGAAGGCAAAATTTGTACGACGATCCTGGATCTTTACAACTTCGACGCTATTGTAGTAGAGCCGGCAGGAGCTCTGAGTATGAGTGCTCTCGACTTTTACAAAAATGAAATTAAAGGAAAAAACGTCGTTTGTGTGGTCAGCGGCAGCAACAACGACATCACCCGCATGGAAGACATCAAGGAGCGCTCTTTATTATATGAAGGCCTGAAACATTACTTCGTCGTCCGTTTTCCGCAAAGAGCCGGCGCACTCCAGAGTTTTGTCAGCAACGTCCTGGGCCCCCACGACGACATCACCTATTTCGAATACAAGAAGAAGACAAACCGCGAAAAAGGTCCTGCCCTCATCGGCATCGAGATCCAGCATCCCGAAGATTTCCAGGGCCTGCTGGACCGCATGAAATCCGAAGGTATCCTCTACGAATATCTCAACGACAATCCGAACCTATTCGAATTCCTGATCGGATAATCTGTCGCCGGGTAAGGGGTCCCAAAAGTCTTTTTGAAACCGATCTGATCGGCGAATTTTTTCCCAATCCTATTTCAATACATGAAAAACCGGTTTCATTTCCTTGCTTCAAAAAGAAGTAAAAGAACTGAAGGAATACATCGAAGAATAACACAGCATCCGGGAAGGAGACGGCAGGAAGTGGAAAATCAAAAAAAAAGAAAATCGAGACAACAATAGAATGTAAATAAATGTACAAATTTTTTAATAAGTCGATACATTTCTTTGGGAATTAAGAAATATTTTCTTATTATTGAAGTCTAAAAACAAACTTATGAAACTGATTTCTACCCTCATTTTTCTATTGTGTGTAACTTTTGCATTTGCAGAATGCTACGACAATCATTTCGACGAGTGCCGGATCGAACGGCAAAACGGGAAATACGGCATCGTGATCGACAAACAGCTGGCCATACCGTACGAGTACGACGAAATCGTACCTCAACACAACTGTTTTTTCAAAGTCAGGAAAGGCCGGAAATATGGTATCATCAGCTATTTTTATGAAAAGCACAAACGGGATGGCCGGTTACCGAAAGAGATTGGCCGGCCGATTGCCTTAAAAAAAGGGTATGCCTGGCTTTACCTCTCCCTTGCTTGTGAATACGATAAGATCGAGGAATATGAAAACCAGTTTCTTCAAATCAGCCGCGACGACCGGAAAGGAATTGTCAATTATTACGGGACTGTGATCCTGCCCTGCCGTTTCGAAAAAATAGAATTATCGAATAATTATTTTTGGGTATCGTCGGAGGGGTTGTACGGTATTTACAACCGGTACGGTTCGACAATTATCCCCTGCCGCTATGAACAGATCGAACTCACCGACCGTTGTTTTTATGTCTGCCGGGACCGGCTCAAAGGGGTTTACAACCGCTATGGAAGTGTTATTATCCCTTGCCAATTCAGCCAGATCGAATGCAAAGACAATGCTTATTATGTGACAAAAGGCAAATATCAGGGCATATACAACCTGTACGGTTCGGTAATCATTCCTACCCAATACACTTCGATATACAAAGAAGGGGGGAAATACCTGGTTGAAAACGACAGTCTGAAAGGGATAGTCAATGCCTATGGAAGTACCGTTATCCCCTGCAAATACAACACGATAGAATACGAAGACGGAGTTTATTATGTGTCGGCAGGCGGGAAATACGGAATTTACAACACTTACGGCTCGACGATACTTCCCTGCCGATACAGTTCTATCCGGAAAGAAGGGAGACAATATCTGGTGGAGAATAACGGTCTTCAGGGCATCGTCAACACCTATGGAAGTACGATTATTCCTTGCCGCTACAACAAAATACAACAGGAAGGGAATATTTATTACGTCACGGCAAACGGTAAAAAGGGCATATTCAACCGGTACGGCTCGACCATTATTCCCTGCCAGTATGACGAGATCATTTCTTTAGGCCATCGTTATATCGTCAAACGGGACAAGAAGTTCGGGGTATACAACCAATATGGCTCTACCATACTGCCTTGTCAGTTTCAGAAAATCGAATGCCTGAATAACGGGCATTATGTCACCACCCGTGACAAAAGCCAACAGGTGTATAATGCCTATGGGGCGCTATTGGAAAACCGTACGAATATGAAGGTAGTCTTCTCGACCGAAGACTGATTTTTTACCGGTTAGATTTGATTTTTGCGTGTTAAGTCGGTATCGTATTGACTTATTTATTATTTTTGTTTTCGTTTTAAACTAAATGGATATAGAAAATGAAAAATCGACTGGTCCTATATAATACTTTATCGCGCAAGAAAGAACAGTTCGAACCGATCAATCCTCCTTTTGTCGGGTTGTACGTTTGCGGGCCCACCGTCTACGGGGATGCCCATTTGGGACATGCCCGTCCGGCCATTACTTTCGACCTGTTGTTCCGGTATCTGAAATATCTGGGCTACAAAGTGCGTTATGTGCGTAACATCACCGATGTCGGCCATCTTACCGACGACAGTGACGACGGCGAAGACAAAATCGAGAAGAAAGCGAAGCTCGACCGGTTGGAACCGATGGAAATCGTTCAGTTTTATACCAACCGCTACCATCACAATATGGAGCAATTGAACACCCTTCCGCCCAGTATAGAGCCTCATGCTTCGGGCCATATCATCGAGCAGGAAGAATTGGTGAAAAAAATCCTGGACAACGGATTCGCTTACGAGAGCGACGGAAGTATTTATTTCGATGTCGAGGCTTACAACAAAAAATACAGCTATGGGAAACTATCCGGCCGCCGGGTGGAAGAGTTATTTGCCAACACCCGTCAGTTAGACGGCCAGGGAGAAAAACGGAATCCGGCCGATTTCGCCCTATGGAAAAAAGCTACTCCGGAACATATCATGCGCTGGCCTTCTCCGTGGAGTAACGGTTTTCCGGGTTGGCACCTGGAATGTTCGTGCATGAGCCAGAAGTATCTGGGCGACCGTTTCGATATCCATGGCGGCGGGCTGGACCTGCAGTTTCCCCACCACGAATGTGAGATTGCCCAAAGTACGGCTGCCTACGGACACGAAGCCGTGAAATATTGGATGCACAACAATATGGTCACTATCAAGGGACAGAAAATGGGCAAATCGCTGGGGAATTTCATCACCCTGGACCAACTCTTTTCGGGAGAAAACGATGTGCTCGAGCAAGCCTATTCCCCGATGACCGTCCGTTTCTTTATCCTGCAGGCCCACTACCGGAGTCCGCTGGATTTCTCGAACGAGGCCCTGAAAGCCGCCCAAAAGGGATATGAACGCCTGATGGCAGCGGTCCGGGCACTGGACAAAGTGAAAGCTTCGGCCGGTAATACGGTAGATGTGGATGCACTGACCACCCAATGTGAAGAAGCGATCGATGACGACCTCAACACACCGGTCCTGATCTCCCACTTGTTCGACGGAGTACGGATGATCAATTCACTGGTGGCAGGAAACGAGAAGATAGATGCCGGTAATCTGGCTAAATTGAAAAAACTGTATCAGGATTATGTATTCGATATCCTGGGGCTGAAGGCCGAAAGCGAATCGGTGAGCCAGGATCACGAAGTGCTGGGGAAAATATTGGATATGGTGATGTCTATCCGTACAGAAGCCAAGCAAAAGAAAGACTGGGCCACTTCCGACAAGATCAGGGACGAACTGAAAGCAGCCGGAGTCGCCATTAAGGATACCAAAGAGGGATATGAATGGGAACTGGTAGAAAATTGAACAGATACGAACAGCGGATGACCTGTTTTTTTTACATATTATGTGCCTTTTTCATCTGTTCCTGCGGAGGGAATAAAACGGCGAACAAAGAAAAAAAAACTCCTTTGGCTGCAGAACTTCCGAAAGACGAGGTGAGGTATGTGAAAAGTATTCAACTTACATCGCCCGGGAAAGATAAGATGTATGCTTTCAACGAGGAGATCGTTATCGGTTTTGAAAGCAAGGACCGTTTCCCTGTCGATTCTGCCGCCTTCTATATCGACGGCCAGCAAATCGCAACGGCCGGTAAAGAGGACCGGAGTTTTACTTACCGGATACCTGAAGGTAAAACCGGCAATATGACCATCAAAGTGATGGCGTGGCATCCGGACAACAAACGGGGAATCGCGACAACGACGATCCGGGTGAAACCCGATCAGGCTCCGGCCGCTTATAGCTATGAGGTAGTCCACGTTTTTCCTCACGATCCGAAAGCCTATACACAAGGTTTGATCTATCAGGACGGTTTTATATACGAGGGAACGGGGCAATATGGCGAATCGTCTATTCGTAAAACAGACATGCAAACCGGTAAAACTCTATCGGTCTTAAATATCGACAGTCAGTTATTCGGAGAAGGGATCACGATATATGAAGATAAAATTTACCAGATCACCTGGCGGTCACGCAAAGGTTTCATTTACGATCTGAAAACTTTTACCCTGGAATCGACCTTCAATTATAATTCCGAAGGTTGGGGGATTACTACGGCCGGAGACCACCTGATCATGAGCGACGGCAGCAACAAGCTTTATCATATCGCTCCGTCGACGTTCAATATACTGAAAGAAGTAGAAGTATACGATCATAACGGTCCGGTAGACCAACTGAACGAACTGGAATACGTAGACGGTATGATCTGGGCGAATGTGTGGCTGACCGACCGGATTGTCGTCATCGATCCGGAAACCGGCATTGTCCGGGGCGAGCTGAACCTGCCCGGACTCTTGCCTGCCGCCGATAAAGCCCGGCTAGACGACAAAGACGATGTGCTGAACGGTATCGCGTGGAATGCCGGGAAAGGAACTTTTTATGTCACCGGGAAACGGTGGCCGAAACTATTTGAAATCAAGGTAAAACTTATTCCATATGGACGTTAAAATTGAAGAATCCTGGAAAGCACTGCTTCAGGAAGAATTTGACAAACCGTATTTTGCTGAACTGATCGCTTTTGTAAAAAACGAATACGCCCAAACCCGGATTTTCCCTCCCGGCAAACTGATATTCAATGCATTCAACCATTGTACGGTAGACAATACGAAAGTCGTTATCCTCGGCCAGGATCCTTACCACGGTCCCGGACAGGCGCACGGCCTTTGTTTTTCCGTGCCCGAAGGTATCGAGCAACCGCCTTCCCTGCAAAATATATTTAAAGAAATACACGATGACCTGGGTACTCCTGTTCCCCGTTCGGGCAACCTGGAACGCTGGTCGGACCAGGGGGTACTGCTGCTCAATGCAACGCTTACCGTACGGGCCCACCAAGCCGGTTCGCACCAGAACAAAGGCTGGGAAACTTTCACCGATGCCGTTATCCGCAAGATCGCAGAAAAGAAAGAACACCTGGTATTCCTGTTGTGGGGATCCTATGCCCAACGCAAAGGCGCATTTATCGATACCGACCGGCACCTGGTGCTTAAATGCGTACACCCCTCCCCGCTTTCTGCCAACCGGGGCGGATGGTTCGGCAATCACCAGTTCAGCCGCACAAACCAATATCTACGGGAACATGGGTTGAAGGAAATCGAATGGTAGAGTAAGAGGCAAATATTCACAGCTCAATTGACGCTCCCTCTGCCTGAATTTTATCAACTTGTTTCCGATGTTGCTTAGCTATAAATTTAGTTATTTTCTTTTAGTTTTTGAAATAATAAGGCTTCGATACGTGGATTAAATAGGGGATTCCCTGCCAAAATGACTTTATTATTTTCATCTAAAAGAAAGGTGTGTAATACTTTGTTTGTTGGAATATGCGGATTGTATTGTGGAAATACTATCTTTTGAGATTGTAATTGAAATCATTCCTGTTTCAGTTTAACTGTACGAGAACAAGAAGTGATTGTTATCGTACATAATAGTAAATAACAAAAATGCTTTACCATAGTTATGATTGAATAGGTTGGCTATAAATCAAAATTCCCTAAATGATATTCATACTCATCATCCCGATAAATGACATAACCTGTCTTTAAACTTTCATCGATTATAATATCCATAATATTGACTCCCAAATCATATTATTTAATGGGTAGCCCCTGCCAATCGAATACAGAAAGTTTTTCGATCCGGGTCTCAAGATCCTTTGTTCCGTTTAATGCTATATATATGTAATTATCCGTGGCATATACTGTCCTCCATCCTCTGATACTTTCCTGCCAAAGTGGAAACCCGTCTGCTTTATAAGTTGGTTCATAAATATAACTTGTATTCGAATGTGTGATCTTATTTTGCTGTATATTGAAAAACTCCAGAATGGCACCGCAATGCGTAAAATTCAGGAATTTTGTTCCATCCGGCTTTATGAGGACAGCTGAACAATAGAAATAGTAATTTTCCAATACTTTTTCCGGGGTAATCTGGGTGGTGATTGGAGAATAGTGAGTACAGGAATCAATCAGGTTCAGGTTTTTATCGTATAAAGCAAAACGACTATATGCATTATAAGTTGTTAAATAATGATCGGGGTCTAATCTAAAGAAAGCAGTACTGGATAAGGGTTGTCGCAACCTTTTTTCTGCAATGTTTACTTTCCCCCAGGGAAGTGAGTCCAATTGAAAAATAGTTATTCTGCAGAGATAAAAATAGATTTAAATTTCAAATTTATACCGGTATAATTCCTCGTTACCTTTTAATCCGTATATATAACGATGTTTTTCATCCACTGCAAAATAAATAATATTGTCGGGAATCCGGATTTTAGCTATAGGTGCTCCTTCCCAATTGAATACGTGAATTTCAGTCTCTCCTTCCGCATGAGAAAATAAATTATCTTTCTTATTAACATAAAGCGCGTAGATATATTCCGAAGAAACTTGTAATGACGAATAATACAGAATAAAATCTGATTCCGGCAAGTGGGCTGTCTCAAAAATATCGATGGGAGGTTGATAAGACAAAGAAAAATTGGTTTTCATATCACTGGAAAATACATTTATTTGATTAAAAAACAACATATTGCCAGCAAACAAATCTTTCTCCGGATGCCTGGTTATTCCCATGCTCAATAAAGGAACAGGAATCGATTTCGGGATATAGGATTTCAAAAATTCATATTCCTGGATCGTTTGGCCGGTATGTTGATTTTGTACGGAAAGACAGATATTACCGGGAACATATTTTTGTAAAAGCACCATGGAGTCGTTCACTTGAAAATAACTACAATCTGAAGTAATCCGGAAAATGGTATCACATACAGTCCGGCCAATCCGGAGAGACTGGGTAATATTTAATAATGCCCGTTTTTGTAAAGCACCATCCGAGATCCATAGGACCAGATTGTCATCTTTAAAAAAATAATCCTGGGAAAATTGCACAGATAGAAACTCATCAGGGCCTCTGCCCTGAGAAAGGAATTTTCCCAGATATTGCCAATTGTCAGTCGAATACATTTCGAAAAAATCATTATAACCACTCGCTTTAAAGGCAAACAAAAGGGTATCTATAACCATAAGATCGTTTATCCCTATAATTTCCAGATCTATCTTTTCACTTTCGGCAATTTGCGTGACCGGAAAGTCATAAATAATCGTATTATTTCCTGTAGATACGTTCGTATTGCCGTTATGACAAGAAGTAAAAATCAGGAATGCGACAAATAAAAAAAAGGTTTTCATAGACAAATCAAATATGTATATCCTCCTCCGTTTTCAGCCAATATCCATTACCTTTATCCAGTATAATTTTAACCTGATTTTCCCTCATCAGTAATTTTCTCAATTTCCGGATCACTTTATTCAACTGTGATTCGTAATTATAAGCCGTACTATTCCAACCGGCCAGTAAAAGGACTTCCCTGGGCGACAACCTATTTTTATTCTTGCACAGTATGGCAAATACCTTACTTTCGAGCATGGTCAATTTCTGCCGTTGTTCCCCAATACACAACTCAGCTTTAGCAAAATCATAAGTGATGTTATCCGTCAAACCGATCACCGAAGAGGCAGTTTTCCCAATCAACCGTTCCACCTGTTCTAATAGAAGAGCCACACTGTAATTCTTTACCAGATAGACCTGTGCTCCCTGACAAAGGCCAATTTTCAAATCCTTCTCCTCTGCCAGCGAACTATAGATCACGACAGGTGTCTGCAAATCGTTTACCCGAATCAACTGCAATACTTCGAGTCCCGATCGTTTCGGCATATTCACATCCAAAACGACAATATCCGGCCGATACTTTTGTACTTCACCAAAGCTTCCTTCCCATCTACCGCCTCAATTACCTCCCAGCCTTTTGCTGTCATTTTCTCCTTCATTTCCAACCTCATCAACCGATCATCTTCTGCACACAATACTTTAATAATCGCCATCTTATTCTGCTTTTATCCGGACTTCAAACCGACTGCCTTTTCCCGGAGCACTTTCCACCCGGATCTCCCCTCCATAAGCATTCACCACTTTCTTAGCAAAAGCCAGTCCTAATCCGAAACCGGTTTTATTCTTTACTTTTTTATCTTTCACCCGGTAAAACTGTCGGAATATCCGTTTCAACACTCTTTCCGGCATCCCGATTCCCCGGTCTGTTACCGTCAGTACCCAATCCCAATTTTCCCGGTAAAAAACAACTTTCACCCAAGGTTCATCTCCACCATATTTAATAGCATTATCGACCAAATTGATCACAAGATAATTAAAATAAACCTGGTCGAGCAAGGGTTTCTCTTCTCCTGTTTCCACCTGAAATTCCAACCTCGCATACGGATACAATATTCTAAACATCTCTGCCACCATCCCGATTTCCTGAACGATATCCACCGAAGCCCGCTCCACCTCCAACCGGCTGTTTTTCAAGGTCACCAACATGGTATCGGTAATCTCTGCCATTTTGCGGATGCGCACTTCCACCATTTTCAGTTTTTCTTCCTGTATCGCCGTCAATTCCCGGTTCTTCCGGTTCACAATTCCTTCTAATGCCGAAGTAACTGCAGCTAAAGGTTTCTTCAATTCATGTTCCAAATGGGCTATCCCCATGGTCTGCACATTTGCGCTTTGCCATGTCAGACGAATCGCTTTCCATAACCATACCAAACACCCGATAAAAGCAAAGAAAAACATCCCCTCCCCCACCAAATGCCAAATCATGGAACGGAAGATCAAAGGCAATTGAAAAACCGCTTCTATCCGGTGCCGGCAACGATAACCGGCTTCAACAGAAACGGTACGTATTTCTCCTTCGCAAACGCCTGTTACTTCCAAAACCTGCCCCACCGAATCCCGCAACAGGATGCCGGACAATCCATTCATACCTGTCTTTTCCAAATTCTTTCGATATAAAGAGTCCAATTGAAAAACATCAAAATTATGTTGCTCATATAAATAATCGTAAAAAACAGCTCTGCCCATTTCCCGAAACTGATCAACAAAAGATAAAGTAATTTCTCTAACCCTACAGCTATCCCCATAAACAAATGTCTTTTTATCTTCTTTTAGTCCGTAGCTGAAAGGAACTTTACGTGTCATCCATTCCTCATCCAAAAATTCCTTAAACGAATCCCCCAGTCGGTCACCGGCTTCCTGCCTGAAGCGATTTATCTCCATTTTCCGGGTTTTATACAACCACCCTCCCTGACCGATCAACACACATATCAATAAACCAATACATAAAAAGAAAACTATCCTGATATTCCCTTTCATCATTTTTGTTTTGTCCGGTACGTTATAGAATGTTGAAACTTTTACAAAGATAAAATTCCCTTGTAAATTTGTTCTATAAATTTAAATAAAAATTAATATGCATAAAAAAAGAATCTTATTGACAGGAACGATAATTATTTTATCTGTTTTATTCCTGAATATCGTATTCTCGGACCGGTCAGCGAAAACCAGTCTGACGTTAGCCAATATCGAAGCGATGGCAGAACAAGAAAGCCCTGACGGCGAAAGAAAGGACCTGTGCCTCCAGGCCGGTTATATATGTGTCGGTATAGATAAAAATGGAATAGATGGAGAACATCACGGATTAATGAGAGGAGAGTAATACGATATGAAAAAGCTATCTTACCTTTTTATCGCCTTATTTATTTCCGCCTGCCAGGCAGAGCCGGATTTTACAGAAGAAGTTACCCCTTTGTTACATACCCGGGCGGGATCGTTGCAATTCGCCCAAACCGATAACCTGAATCTCGACGCCCTGGGGATCGTCCATCCCACCAAAATCGTCCGTAAAGATTCTTTGTATGTCATCCTAACCCCCCAAAGCGCTTATCGCTTTGCCATTTACAATCACCTTAACGGAACCCTGCATCATTTAGTACCGGCGGGAAGCGGCGAAGGCGAAGGGCACTGCTATCTGAACCTCCACCTCAACGGCAATATCGTTTCGGCATTGGATTTCAGCACCGGCCGTCTGGTTGAAATTGATCTCAACCATTGCACCGAAGCAGATTACCGCCCTGTGTTCACCTCCCTCACAGCCCACGGTAAAACGCCGTTAGGAGCTGTCCGGGCCGGTAACCGGATTATTTCCACCGGAATTTACACCTCAGGCCGTTATTGCAGCACAAACCCGGCGGAAAACGAAGATATTTACAGCGTTGCTTACCCGGAATGCGCCCTGCCGTCCTTATCCGACAGCTTGAAAAGTATTTTCTACGCCAGCAATTGCCTGGCCCTTAACCGGACCCAGACCCGTCTCGCCTGTGCCAATATGCAATACGGTTGTCTGGACCTCTGTGCCATCCGGGAAGACCAGCTGATCCGGGTAAACGAAGTACACCTCAACCGGCCCGGAGTAAGTATCCGGCTGCAACGTCCCAAAGGCCGGAAAATATGGTATCCGGTAGCCTACACCGACCATAATCTGTTCGGTTTCTGTGACTTGACCACTTCCGACGATTACATTTTCGCCCTCTATTCCGGACGTACCTACCGGCAATACCGGAATGATGTCGACAAAGGCCGCGTGATTCTGGTATTCGACTGGAACGGCTCACACGTCCGCACCTACCATCTATCGAATAGTTGCTCGTCCATCAGCTACGACCCGGTAACGGATGCAATTTATGCCTTGTCGCACGAAAAGGGGAAATGTGAAATTATTACCTTAAATTTATAAATTGGGTAGATTATAGAATGTTGCTTTTTTCATGAAACAAGAATTCATCTTTAAATTTGTTTTGAAAAATAAATATTCAATACAATGAAGAAATTCAACATTTTGCTCTTCATCACAGTAATAATACTTTTGCTCTTGTCCGGATGGTCTATTTTTCACCAGCCCGGCTACAGTAGTGAAGATCAGTTCGTCACTCCCACAAATATCCATTTTGAAAAGGATACCCTATCGTTAGGCTCAGTCAAATACGGGACAGAACAAAAAGCAGTATTTCGTTTTACAAACACCGGTACAGCTCCGCTATTGATCTACAATGTAGTGCCATCGTGCGACTGCACTGCTGTGAAATGGAAAAAACGCCCCATCAAACCGGGAGAATCAGGAGAGATCCAAACCGTATACAGCCCGAATTCACTCGGTATGTTTAGGTGAGTTCTATCAATTCAATTTATCCTCTTGTATCAGACAGCAGAACTCTTTAACTGCCCAATTTGTGAGTTTTAG
>NZ_LARL01000051.1:0-24301 GCF_000980295.1 Odoribacter sp. N54.MGS-14
GTTGGGAAGAGGTCATCAAACCGATTTCCGCCAGTGCACAAAATACTTTGCTATATAAACGCTGGATCAAGAGCCGGGCTGCTGAAGTAGATCGTTTGTCCAATGGTCGCTTAGGCTACGTTCATATCGAAAGCATGGATGACAATAGTTACCGTGACGTTTATGCTGACATTTTGGGTAAATACAATCTCAAAGAGGGTATCGTTATTGACACTCGCAATAATGGTGGCGGCCGTCTGCATGAAGATATCGAAATCCTATTTAGCGGTAATAAGTATTTAGATCAGGTGGTACGCGGTGTCGTAGCTTGCGAAATGCCCTCGCGTCGTTACAACAAGCCTTCCATCATGATTGTCTGCGAAGCTAACTACTCCAACGCCCATGGTACTCCTTGGGTCTATCGCGAGCGAGGTATCGGTTCTATTGTGGGCATGCCGGTACCTGGTACAATGACTTCCGTCAATTGGGAAACCTTGCAGGATGCTTCTATGTATTTCGGTATTCCTGTTGTAGGCTATCGTACCAAGGATGGCAAGTATCTTGAAAATACACAGTTAGAGCCTGACCTTAAAGTACGTAACGATTACGATCAGGTAATTGACGGTCGTGACCAGCAATTAGAGGTTGCTGTTAAGGAGTTGCTCAGGCAAATTGATGCTCGCCGTAGGTAGGGTAAAAACCCTAATCCCGGGCTTATAAATACTTACAAATATAATACTACAGAAAAACTTACAGCAAATAGATGACTTTTGAGGTAAAGTTTCATCTATTTGCTGCTTGTTATACGCCACTGTATCTTCGTTACAATTTCCGGATGTCAAAGTTTGGGCTGCTTGGCTTTATAAAGACACCTGAACTTCTTAAAATGAGACCCGATAAACTTTAGCAGATTGGGTAACTTTCTGACAATCTTATCTTTTTTACAAAAAAAGTAGAAGGAACATTTGGTAGTTACTAGAATTGTAAGTACATTTGCACTCCATTTTGGAGAAAAGTATAATAATTTTAAAAGAGTACTTGTAAAATGCCTACTATTCAACAGTTAGTAAGAAAAGGAAGAGTAAAGATCGAGGACAAGAGTAAAGCTCCTGCTTTGGATTCTTGCCCACAGAGAAGAGGAGTTTGTGTACGTGTTTACACTACCACTCCGAAAAAACCGAACTCAGCCATGAGAAAGGTTGCCCGTGTTAGATTGACCAACGGAAAAGAAGTGAATGCTTATATTCCGGGAGAAGGTCACAATTTGCAGGAACACTCCATCGTATTGATCCGTGGCGGTCGTGTAAAAGACCTTCCGGGTGTGCGTTACCACTTGGTTCGTGGTACTTTGGATGCTGCCGGTGTTGCCGGACGTTGCCAGGGACGTTCTAAGTATGGTGCGAAAAGACCGAAACCGGGTCAGGCTGCTGCTCCAGCTAAAGGAAAGGGCAAGAAATAAAAATTAGTGATTAACAGGAATTATGTTTATGAAGCGTTCCCGAAAAACAGTTGAGTAAATGGTTGGGAAACCGTTGAAGACCAAAAAGGGCAGCTTGACGAACAAATTCGTAAACGAAAAGAAATGAGAAAGACTAAACCAAAGAAGAGAATCCTGTTACCGGATCCAAAATTCAACGATGTACTGGTGACGAGGTTTGTTAATGACCTGATGGTGGACGGTAAAAAGACTGTTGCGTTCAAAATCTTTTATGACGCACTGGATATCGTTGAGGAAAAAATGGCAAAAAAAGAAGAGAAATCTGCTCTGGAGATCTGGAAGCAGGCATTGGAGAATATTACTCCTCAGGTAGAAGTAAAGAGCCGCCGTGTCGGTGGTGCTACTTTCCAGGTGCCTACTGAAATTAATCCGGCCCGTAAAAGAGCGATCTCTGTAAAAAATATGATCCTTTACTCCCGCAAGAGAAGCGGACACAGCATGGCTGAAAAACTTTCTGCTGAAATTATGGCTGCCTACAAAGAGGAAGGTGCTGCTTTCAAAAAGAAAGAAGATACCCATCGTATGGCTGAAGCTAACCGGGCATTTGCACATTTCAGATTTTAATTTAGAGGCGAAAAATAGATGGCTAAGAGAGATTTACATTACACAAGAAATATCGGTATCATGGCTCACATCGATGCCGGTAAGACTACAACGACCGAACGTATCCTGTATTTCACCGGTGTGAACCATAAGATCGGGGAAACGCATGATGGTACTGCAACGATGGACTGGATGGTGCAGGAACAGGAGAGAGGTATTACCATCACTTCTGCTGCTACCACTTGTTTCTGGAAATATCAGGGAAACGAATATAAAATTAATATCATCGACACTCCGGGACACGTTGACTTCACGGTTGAAGTAGAGCGTTCTCTTCGTGTATTGGATGGTGCGGTTGCATTGTTCTGTGCAGTAGGTGGGGTTGAAGCACAGTCTGAAACCGTATGGCGTCAGGCAAACAAATATGGTGTTCCGAGAATTGCTTTCGTGAATAAAATGGACCGTTCCGGGGCCGATTTCTTCAAAGCAGTTCGTGAAATCAAAGAGAAATTAGGTGCTAATCCGGTTCCTTTGGTACTTCCGATCGGAGCGGAAGATAACTATCAGGGTATTATCGACCTGGTAGAAATGAAAGCTTATGTTTGGGAAAACGGTGCTATGGAAGCTACCGTGAAAGAAATTCCCGAAAATATGATGGCTGAAGCTCAGGAATGGAGAGAGAAATTGGTAGAAGCTGCTGCTGTGCAGGACGAAGCTTTGATGGAACGTTTCTTTGAAGATCCGGACTCTATCACAGTCGAAGACCTGAAAGCAGTGATTCGGAAGGCTGTGATCGCCATGGACTTCTGTCCGGTGATGTGCGGTTCTTCTTTCAAAAATAAAGGCGTGCAGAACCTGTTGGATGCTGTGATCGCTTATTTGCCGAACCCGTTGGATATTCCGAACAGTAAAGGTACTGATCCCCGGACAGGAGAAGATGTACATTTCCCTGTAGATCCGGAGGCTCCGCTGTCGGCACTGGCATTTAAGATCGCTACCGACCCGTTTGTCGGCCGTTTGTGCTATACCCGTATTTATTCTGGTAAGATCGAAGCCGGTTCGTATGTTTATAACCCGCGTACCGATAAAAAAGAACGTATTTCCCGTCTGTTCCAGATGCACTCTAACAAGCAACAGCCGAAAGAAGTACTGGAAGCCGGAGATATCTGCGCTTGCGTAGGTTTCAAAGATATCCGTACCGGAGATACCTTGTGTTCTGAAGATAAACCGATCGTACTGGAGAGTATGACTTTCCCGGAACCTGTGATCGGTATCGCTATCGAACCGCTGACTCAGAAAGATACGGATAAATTAGGTATGGCTTTGGCTAAATTGGCAGAAGAAGACCCGACCTTCCGCGTGAAGACTGATGAAGATTCAGGCCAGACCGTAATCAGCGGTATGGGTGAGCTTCACCTGGATATTATCCTCGACCGTCTGCGTCGTGAATTTAAAGTAGAATGTAACCAGGGAGCTCCTCAGGTATCTTACAAAGAAGCGATTACTGTACCTGTGGATCATCGTCATGTGTTCAAAAAACAGTCCGGTGGTCGTGGTAAGTTTGCAGATATTATTTTCCGTATGGAACCTGCAGAGGAAGGTAAAGAGGGCTTGACTTTTGTGAACGAAGTGAAAGGTGGTAATATTCCGAAGGAATTTATCCCGTCTGTAGAAAAAGGGTTCAAAGAAGCGATGCAGAACGGTGTTCTGGCAGGTTATGCTTTGGAAGCTTTGAAGATCACTTTGATCGATGGTTCTTTCCACCCTGTTGACTCTGATGCGTTGTCGTTCGAAATGGCTGCTAAAATCGGTTATAAAGAAGCTGCTCAGAAAGCAAAACCGGTATTGCTGGAACCGATTATGAAGCTGGAAGTAGTTACTCCCGAAGACTTTATGGGTGACATCATCGCTGACTTGAACCGTCGCCGGGGACAGGTAGAATCGATGGATTCCCGTGTCGGTGCCCGTGTGATTACGGCAAAAGTTCCTTTGGCAGAACAATTCGGTTATGTGACTGTATTACGTACCCTGTCATCGGGACGTGCAAGTTCTTCTATGGAATTCGATCACTATGCCGAAGTTCCGAAGAATATTGCGAGAGAGGTGGTTGAAAAAGCGAACGGACGTGTGGATTTAATCTAAAAATTAATGTCGGAGAGGTCTCTGGCCTTTCCGACCGCTTAAATATAATAAACAAAAAACATGAGCCAAAAAATCAGAATTAAGTTAAAATCTTACGATCACAACTTGGTAGACAAGTCGGCTGAAAAGATTGTTAAGACAGTGAAGGCTACAGGTGCAGTGGTTAGTGGTCCGATTCCACTTCCTACCCACAAAGGAGTATTTACTGTTAACCGCTCTACTTTCGTAAATAAGAAGAGCCGTGAACAATTTTTATTATGTACTTTCAAACGTCTGATTGATATCTATAGTTCTACTACAGGTACCATCGATGCGCTGATGAAACTTGAATTACCCAGTGGTGTTGAAGTTGAGATTAAAGTGTAGTTAACGGCGAAACCCTATGTCGTTAAAATGAAGAATTAACCTATTAAAAAAGAAATGAAATTACCAGGTTTAATTGGAAAAAAAGTCGGAATGACTTCCGTTTTCAGTGTTGAGGGGAAAAGTATCCCATGCACTGTTATTGAATGCGGTCCATGTGTCGTAACTCAGGTGAAAACCATAGAAAAAGACGGTTACGAAGCACTTCAGTTGGGTTTTGATGAGAAAAAAGAAAAACACACAACGAAGCAGCTAAGTGGACATTTTAAGAAGGCTGGCACAACTCCGAAACGTAAACTCGTTGAGTTTGCAGGATTTGCCGAAGAACACAAGTTGGGAGATGTAATCGACGTGACCATACTGGAAGGTACTGCCTATGTCGATATCGTCGGTACCTCTAAAGGTAAAGGTTACCAGGGCGTTGTGAAACGTCACGGTTTCGGTGGAGTAGGACAAGCTACCCACGGTCAGCATAACCGTCTGAGAAAACCGGGATCTATCGGAGCATGTTCTACTCCGGCACGTGTTTTCAAAGGAATGCGTATGGGTGGCCGTATGGGCGGAGACCGGGTTACTGTAGAGAACTTGGAAGTTTTGAAGGTAATTCCTGAAAATAATTTGTTGTTGGTGAAGGGATCTGTTCCCGGATCTAAAGGTTCATACGTAATTATTCAGAAGTAATGGAGTTAAGTGTACTAAACATTGCCGGACAGGAAACCGGCAGAAAGATAGTGTTGGATGACGCTATTTTTGGAATTCAGCCTAATGAGCACGCTATCTACCTTGACGTAAAACAGTTCCTGGCCAACAACCGTCAGGGTACTCACAAGTCAAAACAGCGGAATGAAATTTCCGGAAGTACCAAAAAGCTGAAAAAGCAAAAAGGTACCGGAGGTGCTCGTGCAGGTAGTATTAAGAACCCTGAGTTCAGAGGAGGAGGTCGTATTTTTGGTCCCGTACCGAGAGATTACAGCTTCAAACTGAACAAGAAATTGAAAAAATTGGCTCGTAAATCAGCTTTGGCTGTAAAAGCAAGTGCAAATGCTGTAAAAGTCGTTGAAGACTTCACCTTCGAAGCTCCGAAGACCAAACAAATGGTTGCTTTGATGAACAACCTGCAGGTAAACAACGGTCGTCTGCTGTTGGTATTGGGTAACGGTGTGAACGAAAATGTACTTCTGTCTGCCCGTAACTTGCAGAATGTGGAAGTGATGAGAGTTAGCGACATCGCAACTTACAACGTAATGAAGGCTAAAAACCTTGTTTTAGTTGAAAGTTCTGTAGAGGGCCTTAACGAAATGTTCAATCTTAACTAAACCAAGAAGAGATGGAAATTATTATTAAGCCCGTTTTAACGGAAAAGATGACAGCTCTCACCGATAAACAGCGTAAAGTAGCTTTTATCGTAGCAAAAGAGGCAAATAAGATTGAGATAAAGAAAGCAGTTGAAGCCATGTATGGAGTGAACGTATTGGCTGTAAATACCCAGCGTTATCAGGGAACGGCTAAATCCCGTTATACCAAGGCCGGTGTAATCAGCGGACGTACCAACTCGTTCAAGAAAGCAATTGTGACTTTAGCAGAAGGTGATAGTATTGATTTTTTTAGCAATATTTAAATAAGATGGCTGTAAGAAAATTAAATCCTGTAACGCCTGGACAAAGAGGAAAGGTAGTGAATACTTTCGAACAGGTGACTACAGATAGACCTGAGAAATCATTGTTGAGACCCTACAGCAAAACCGGAGGTCGTAATAACACCGGTAAGATGACAATGAGATATATAGGTGGTGGTCATAAACGCAAATACAGAGTAATCGACTTCAAACGCGAGAAGGAAAATATACCTGCTAAAGTAGCAAGTATCGAATACGATCCGAACCGCACGGCCCGTATTGCCCTGTTAGTGTATGCAGAT
Organism: Odoribacter sp. N54.MGS-14; assembly: GCF_000980295.1. Taxonomy (NCBI): domain Bacteria; kingdom Pseudomonadati; phylum Bacteroidota; class Bacteroidia; order Bacteroidales; family Odoribacteraceae; genus Odoribacter; species Odoribacter sp. N54.MGS-14. Next base: position 6,443 of record NZ_LARL01000051.1, read on the forward strand.
GGTGAAAAACGTTATATCGTTGCCCCGATCGGTTTGACTGTCGGTCAGACCATCGAGAGCGGTAAAGGAGTCGCTCCTGAAATCGGGAATACGCTGTATTTGTCTGAAATCCCATTGGGTACAATCATACATAACATTGAGTTACGTCCGGGACAAGGAGCTGTAATGGCCCGTAGCGCCGGTTCTTATGCTCAGTTAGTTGCAAGAGAAGGAAAATATGCTTCTATCAAATTGCCTTCAGGTGAGATCCGTATGGTGCTGGTTACCTGTAAAGCAACCGTAGGTACTGTATCTAATCCTGACCATTCTCTGGAACGTTCCGGTAAAGCAGGGCGTACCCGCTGGTTAGGCCGTCGTCCTCGTGTCCGTGGTGTTGTAATGAACCCCGTTGATCACCCGATGGGTGGTGGTGAAGGCCGTGCTTCCGGAGGTCTGCCCCGTTCAAGAAAAGGTTTGTTGGCTAAGGGCTTGAAGACCAGAGCACCGAAGAAGGCTTCTTCGAAGTATATTATTGAAAGAAGGAAAAAATAACTGATTAAAACTTGATGTTATGAGTCGTTCGTTAAAAAAAGGCCCTTTTATTGATGTAAAGCTGGAAAAGAGAATCCTGGCAATGAATGAGACCAACAAGAAATCGGTTGTTAAGACCTGGGCTCGTTACTCCATGATTTCTCCGGATTTCGTAGGGCATACAGTAGCTGTACACAACGGTAATAAATTTATCCCGGTATATGTGACCGAAAATATGGTTGGTCATAAATTGGGTGAATTTGCACCGACACGTACATTTAGAGGTCACGCTGACAAGAAGAAAAAATAATAGCGTGATGATGTTGAACAAATGAAGATTGTATAAAATGGGTGCAAGAAAAAGAATAAAAGCAAATCAGATGAAGGAAGCCAGAAAAACAAAGGCTTTCGCTGTGCTGCATGATTGTCCTTCATCACCTCAGAAAATGAGATTGGTGGCAGACCTTGTACGGGGTATGGACGTACAGAGGGCTTTGGATACACTGAAATTTTGTCCGAAAGAAGCTGCTCGTAAAGTGGAGAAACTCTTACTTTCAGCTATTGCAAACTGGAGCGTGAAAAACGAAGGCCAGCGCGTAGACGACGCTGCTTTGTATATCAAAGAAATCTTTGTGGATGGTGCGGGTATTCTGAAAAGACTGCGTCCGGCTCCACAGGGACGGGCTCACAGAATCCGTAAAAGATCCAATCACGTGACTATCGTGTTGGGAAGTAAAACCGCCGTTGTTGAAAACACTGTAAAAGAGTAAAGCATGGGACAAAAATGTAATCCAATAAGCAATAGATTAGGTATCATCCGTGGATGGGATTCTAATTGGTTCGGCGGCAAGAATTACGGTGACAAACTGGTAGAAGATTACAAAATCCGTAAATACCTGAATGCCCGTCTTGCAAAAGCCGGAATCGCAAAAATCGTTATCGAGCGTACGCTGAAGCTCATCACTATCACGATCAATACCGCCCGTCCGGGAATTATTATCGGTAAAGGTGGTCAGGAAGTGGATAAACTGAAAGAAGAGCTGAAGAAAATTACCGATAAAGAGGTTCAGATCAATATCTTCGAGATCAAACGTCCGGAATTGGATGCTGTGATCGTTGGAAATAACATAGCTCGTCAGTTGGAAGGCCGTGTAGCATACCGCCGGGCTATCAAAATGGCAATCGCTTCAACTATGAGAATGGGTGCCGAAGGAATCAAGATCCTGATTTCAGGACGTCTGAACGGTGCTGAAATGGCACGTGCCGAGATGTTCAAAGAAGGAAGGACTCCACTGCACACTTTCCGTGCTGACATCGATTTTGCACAGGCAGAGGCCCTGACCACTTATGGTCTGTTAGGTATCAAGGTATGGATCTGTAAAGGTGAAGTTTATGGAAAACGTGAACTCGTTCCGAACTCACTGCTCCAGACCCGTGACAACAGCCGTCCTGCATCAGCTGGTAAAGCTGACGGGAAAAAAGGCGGTTTCAGAAAGAAGAAAAAGTAAGTAGTCTTTTAATTTAATAAACGAAGAGCTATGTTACAGCCGAAAAGGACTAAATTTAGAAGAAGCCAGAAAGGTAGGATGAAGGGGAATGCCCAGAGAGGTAATCAACTTGCATTCGGATCTTTCGGTATTAAGGCGTTAGAAGAAAAATGGATCGAAGGACGCCAGATAGAAGCTGCCCGTGTTGCAGTAACCCGTTACATGCAACGTCAGGGACAGATTTGGATTCGTATATTCCCCGATAAACCGATTACCAAAAAACCTGCCGAGGTACGTATGGGTAAAGGTAAAGGTAACCCAGAGGGATTCGTAGCACCTGTAACTCCGGGAAGAATTATTTTCGAGGCTGACGGTGTTCCGTATGCAGTGGCAAAAGAGGCTTTACGTCTTGCAGCACAGAAATTACCTATTACGACAAAGTTTGTGGTTAGACGTGATTATACAGAAGAATAGTCTTCCGGCTATTAAGTTTAAAAATTAATTTGTCAGAGAGATGAAAAATTCAGAAATTATTGAAATGACCACAGCTGAACTTATTGAACGGGTAGAGACTGAAAAAGCAGCCCTCAATAAGATGACGATGAATCATACCATTACGCCGATGGAAAACCCGATGCAGATTCGTGCCGCCCGTAAAACCATCGCTCGTATGATGACAGAAATACGTAAGAGAGAATTAACTGAAAAGAAGTAAAGCAATGGAAGGAAGAAATCTTAGAAAAGAACGTATCGGTCTGGTACTGAGCAATAAGATGGATAAAACTATCACCGTTGCTGTACATTTTAAGGAAAAACACCCGATTTACGGTAAGTTCATTAAAAAGACCAAAAAGTTCACCGCTCATGATGAAAAGAATGAGTGTAATATCGGTGATACCGTGAGAATTATGGAAACCCGTCCTTTAAGTAAAATGAAGAGATGGAGATTAGTTGAAATCATTGAAAGAGCGAAGTAATCATGATACAACAGGAAACCAGATTAACAGTAGCAGACAACAGCGGTGCTAAAGAAGTGCTTTGTATTCGTGTTCTTGGAGGTTCCAAGAAAAGATATGCACGCGTAGGCGATAAAATCGTTGTTGCTGTAAAAAGTGCCCTGCCTAGCGGTGAAATTAAAAAGGGTACTGTCAGCAAAGCTGTGGTTGTACGCGTAACCAAGGAATACAGACGTCCCGATGGTTCTTATATCCGTTTTGACGACAATGCCTGTGTATTGTTGAACAATGCCGGTGAAATGAGAGGAACCCGTATCTTCGGACCTGTAGCCCGTGAAGTTCGTGAAGGTTATACGAAAATCGTTTCGTTAGCCCCCGAAGTACTTTAATGTCAAATGTCGAATGTCAGAAAGTCGAATGTTCGGGAATGAGAATTTTTAAACTCTTGACTTTTGGACTTTCGACAATTAAAAAAGTAAAGAGATGAATAGAAAATTTCATATTAAAAAAGGCGATTTAGTACAGGTGAACGCTGGGGAAGATAAAGGCAAACAGGGAAAGGTACTGGAAGTTTTTCCGGATAAGGAAAGAGCGATCGTTGAGGGAATCAACATGATCAGCAAACATACCAAACCGAATGCTAAATATCCGCAGGGTGGTATCATCAAGCAAGAAGCTCCGATCCACATCTCTAACCTGAACGTGATCGATCCGTCTACCAACAAACCGACCCGTATCGGCCGTAAAAAGGACGAAAAAGGTAACTTGGTGAGATATGCTAAAAAATCAGGAGAAATCCTGAAATAAGACCTGATTTACGATTCCGGATTTACGATTATAGTGAAAAAACACTCTGATCGTAAATCAATATCGTAAAGCAAGAATAAAAATGGGATTTACGAAGTGATATAATCCAAAATATTTTATACCTTTGCCGCCTGAAAATCTGATTTTTCGGTCGACTATTGTGTGTAAAATCGTCAATCGTGAATCAAAATTATAATTAAATAGATGAAATACGTACCAAATCTTAAAACAAAGTATAACGAAGAGATTGTACCGACTTTAATGAAAGAATTCGGATACAAGTCAGTTATGCAGGCTCCCCGGCTGGAGAAGATAGTAATCAATCAGGGAGTGGGTTCAGCTATTCAGGATAAGAAGATCCTGGAGTTTTCATTGAATGAGATTACCGCGATAACAGGTCAGAAAGCTGTTGTAGGTAAATCGACAAAAGACGTATCTAACTTCAAATTGCGTAAAGGCATGCCGATCGGTGTGAAAGTGACTTTACGGAAAGAACGTATGTACGAATTTCTGGAAAGATTGATCTGTAGTGCCCTGCCGCGTATCCGCGACTTCAAGGGGATCAACAGTAAGCTGGACGGAAAAGGCAACTATACATTAGGTCTTGAAGAGCAGATCATATTCCCTGAAATTGTGATGGATTCCGTTCACAAAATCATGGGTATGAACATTACATTTGTGACTTCGGCTAATACCGACGAAGAAGGTTTTGCTCTGCTCAGAGAGTTTGGATTACCGTTTAAAAAGAACTAAAAACAAGCGAAATGGCAAAAGAATCAATGAAAGCCCGTGAGGTGAAGCGTGCAAAATTGGTAGAAAAGTACGCTGCGAAACGAGCAAAATTAAAAGAGGAAGGTGACTATGCTGCACTGAGTCTCCTGCCTAGAAACTCGAATCCGATCCGTTTGCACAACCGTTGCAAACTGACTGGACGTCCCAGAGGTTATATGAGACAATTTGGTATCAGCCGTATCCAATTCCGTGAAATGGCTTCACAAGGGTTGATACCGGGAGTTAAAAAGGCTAGTTGGTAATATTAAAAAAAACGAAAAGAGATGACAGATCCAATAGCAGATTTCCTTACCCGCATTCGGAATGCGGTAAGTGTTGGTCATAAAGTGGTTGAAATCCCGGGTTCTAAAATTAAACTCGAAATGACCAAAATCCTGAAAGAAAAAGGATATATCCTGAATTATAAGTTCGAACAGGAAGGTGCAAGAAGCAATATCAAAATTGCATTGAAATATCATCCCGAGACAAAAGTACCGGCTATCAAATCACTGGTACGTGTGTCAAAACCGGGTTTACGTCGGTACACTAATGTGGAAGAAATGCCACGTGTATTGAACGGACTGGGTATTGCCATTTTGTCTACCTCAATGGGATTGATGACTGACAAAGAAGCTCGCCAGCGGAATGTAGGCGGTGAAGTATTGTGTTATGTGTATTAATTTTAAAGTGAAGAAGAAATGTCACGTATAGGGAAATTACCGATTCATATACCACAAGGAGTTACTGTAGCAGTAAGTCCTGATAACACCGTCACAGTCAAAGGTCCGAAAGGACAACTTTCTCAGCAGGTAAGTGCTGATCTGACTGTTACCGTTGAAGAGAACGAAGTGCATGTAGCACGTCATACAGAAGATAAAGAACACAAAGCACAGCATGGTCTGTACCGTGCATTGCTTCATAATATGGTTGTAGGTGTTTCTGAAGGTTATACCATCAAACAAGAATTAGTAGGTGTTGGTTTCCGTGCTAACGCTGAGGGTCAGGTTCTCGAACTGGGACTGGGATATTCTCACTCTATCTTCTTGCAATTACCGGCAGAGGTGAAAGTTACAGCCGTAACTGAAAAACGTGCTAACCCGATTATTACGCTCGAAAGCTGTGACAAACAGTTGATCGGTCAGGTAGCTGCTAAAATCCGTTCTTTCCGTAAACCTGAGCCTTACAAGGGTAAAGGTATTCGCTTCGTTGGTGAAGTGGTTCGCCGGAAAGCAGGTAAGTCAGCTAAAGTTTAATTACTAAAGGAAGTAAAAAGTTATGGCTTTAACGAAAGAAGAAAGAAGATTAAGAATAAAACGGAGAATTCGGAAGATTGTCTCCGGGACAGCTGAACGTCCACGTATGAGCGTTTATCGTTCAAATGCGCAGATATCTGTACAGCTGATCGACGATAAAGCAGGTAAGACTTTATTATCTGTTTCATCTTTGTGCAAGGAAATTGCTGAGAAGAAAGGCAACAAGACCGAACAGGCTGCTTTCGTAGGGGCTGCTGTAGCAGAAAAAGCTAAAGCTGCCGGTATCGAAGCTGTTGTTTTCGACAGAAACGGTTATTTGTATCACGGTAGAGTAAAAGCATTAGCTGATGCTGCCCGTAACGGAGGTCTTAATTTTTAATAAGTTAGCAGAATGGAACAAAAAGTAAATAATACTGACTTGGAATTAAAGGACAGATTGGTAGCTATCAATCGTGTGACCAAAGTTACAAAAGGAGGTCGTACATTCAGTTTCGCAGCTATCGTTGTGGTAGGTGACGAAAACGGAATCGTAGGCTGGGGATTAGGAAAAGCAAACGAGGTGACTACAGCTATTTCTAAAGGGATCGAAGCTGCTAAAAAGAACCTGATCAAAGTACCTGTATTGAAAGGAACTATTCCTCATGAGCAGGTAGCTCGTTTCAGCGGTTCTGAGGTTTATATGCAACCCGCTTCTTCCGGTACCGGGCTGGTAGCCGGAGGTGCTATGCGTGCTGTTTTGGAAAGTGCCGGTATTCACGACGTATTGGCTAAAAGTAAAGGTTCGTCCAACCCTCACAATTTGGTAAAAGCTACGATAGCTGCATTGAAAGAAATGCGTGATGCCCGTACGATTGCCGCTCAGAGAGGCATTAGTCTGGATAAAGTGTTTAACGGTTAATATTTGAGGATCATGGCAAAGATTAAAATCACACTTGTAAAAAGTAAAATCGGTAGCGATAAAACTCAGGTAGGCACTATTCAGGCTTTGGGATTGAAGAAAACCAACAGCAGTGTTGAGAAAGAAGCTACTCCGCAGATCCTGGGAATGGTGGCAAAAATCAGCCATCTGGTTCGTGTGGAAGAAGTAAAATAAGTATAAACATTTTAAGAACGAAATAAAATGGATTTAAGTAGCTTAAAACCGGCCTGCGGATCAACTCATCACGAAAAAAGAATTGGTCGCGGACAAGGTTCCGGAAAAGGAGGTACTTCTACAAGAGGACATAAAGGAGCTAAATCAAGATCGGGTTACCATACGAAGATTGGTTTTGAAGGTGGTCAGATGCCTCTGCAGAGACGTGTACCGAAATTCGGCTTTAAGAATATCAATCGTGTAGCCTATAAAGCTATCAATGTAAGCATGTTGCAGGCTTTAGCTGAAAGAGATAATCTGGAGAAAATCGATCGGGATATTCTGATTGCAGCCGGATTGCTCAATAAGAATGAATTGTTGAAAGTTTTGGGTGACGGCTCAATCAGTGCTAAACTCGAAATTACAGCAAATGCATTCTCTAAGTCAGCGATTGCTGCGATCGAGGCTGCCGGTGGCTCTGTAGTCGTTTTGTAAAACAAAACGAGTTTATAAAGTTCATAAGGTTCATAAGTTCATAAGGTAATTTTAACTTTGTAACTTTTAAACTTTATAAACTTTATAAACTTATAAATAAAAGAACTTATGAAGTTATTTGATACATTAAAGAACATTTGGAAAATTGAGGAATTGAAAACCCGGATTCTGACAACACTCGGGTTGATTCTCGTTTACAGACTTGGAACAGAGGTGGTACTACCGGGTATCGACCCTGCCGGATTAGCCGCTTTAAAACAGCAGACTTCGAGTGGTGTGCTGGGATTGCTGGATATGTTTTCGGGAGGTGCATTTTCGAATGCTTCGATCTTTGCCTTGGGAATTATGCCCTATATCTCTGCTTCTATCGTAGTTCAGTTACTGGGAATTGCGGTTCCTTATTTTCAGCGTATGCAGCGTGAAGGGGAAAGTGGACGGCGTAAAATCAACCAGATTACCCGTTATCTGACCATTATCATTCTGATATTACAAGGTTCTGCGTATCTTACCAACTTGCATGCACAGATTCAGCCCGAATTCTTTCTGATAAAAGGGGCTTTCTTTACAATCTATTCCGTAATTATCCTGGCTGCGGGCTCTATGTTCGTTTTGTGGTTGGGTGAAAAAATTACAGATAAAGGTATTGGAAACGGTGTTTCTATCATTATCATGATTGGTATTATCGCCCGTCTGCCGTTTGCATTCTTTGCCGAACTGACTTCGCGTGTTAGTCAGCAAGGTGGCGGATTGGTGGCATTCCTGATCGAGATTATTCTGCTGTTTTTCGTATTCTGCGGTACGATCCTGCTGGTACAAGGAACCCGTAAGGTGCCTGTACAGTATGCAAAACGTATTGTCGGAAACAAACAATATGGTGGAGTACGTCAGTATATCCCTCTGAAGATTAATGCTGCAGGGGTTATGCCGATCATTTTTGCTCAGGCAATTATGTTGTTACCGATTTCTTTTGTGAATTATGCAGCTTCTGAATCGTTATCCGGTTTTGCAACTGCTTTTTCTAATTTCACCGGTTTTTGGTATAACTTCACTTTCTTTATCCTGATTGTGGCATTTACGTATTTTTATACGGCGATTACGGTTAATCCGATGCAGATGTCCGAGGATATGAAGAAGAACGGTGGATTTATTCCCGGTGTGAAACCCGGACGGAAAACAATGGAATTCCTGGATACCATTATGTCACGGATTACTTTACCGGGATCTATATTCCTGGGAATAGTTGCCATATTACCGGCTTTTGCAACCATTGCCGGAGTGAACCAACAGTTTGCTCAGTTCTATGGCGGTACTTCCCTGTTGATTTTGGTCGGAGTTGTTTTGGATACTCTACAACAGATCGAGTCGCATTTGTTGATGCGTCATTACGACGGATTGATGAAAACAGGACGAATTAAAGGGAAGACTCCCGGTGGACCGGCTGCCTATTAATAGTGAATGAGTTGCTAAGTTACTGAGTTCAGAAAAACTTAGTAACTTTGTGACTCAGCAACTTAGAAACTTGAAATATTTTTTGTAATTTTGCGGCATGATTTTTGTAAAAACCGGAGAAGAGATTGAACTGTTAAGAGAAAGCAACCGATTGGTAGGGATGACTCTGGGCGAGATGGCAAAGCATATTCGTCCGGGGATTTCTACATTAGAGCTCGATCGTATTGCAGAGGAGTTTATTCGTGACCACGGTGCAGAGCCCGGATTTTTGGGTTACGGTGGTTTTCCGAATACGCTTTGTATTTCTGTAAATGACGTTGTCGTGCACGGTATTCCCTCTGAAAAATGTGTTTTACAAGAGGGGGATATTGTTTCCATCGATTGTGGCACTTTGAAGAACGGTTTTTACGGTGATAGTGCCTATACCTTCGAGGTTGGGGAAGTGGATGAAGAAATCCGGAAGTTATTGCGGGTGACGAAAGAAAGCCTTTATAAAGGAATCGGAAAAGCTGTTGCGGGTATGCGGACCGGAGATATAGGACATGCAGTGCAATCCCATTGTGAGGCCGAAGGTTATTCGGTGGTGAGGGAGATGGTAGGACACGGAGTCGGACACGATTTACACGAAGAGCCTCAGGTGCCTAATTATGGCCGTCAGGGGCAGGGGGTAAAACTGAAAGAAGGGATGGTGATCGCTATCGAACCGATGATCAATTTGGGTAAAAGGCATATTTATCAGGAAGCCGACGGATGGACGATCCGGACAAGGGATAAAAAGCCGGCAGCTCATTTCGAGCATACCGTAGCCGTAGGGAAGAATGGTGCGGATATTTTGTCTACGTTCGAATATGTCGAGCAAGTATTGCATAAATCGTAAATCATAAATCATAAATTAATTGTTTATGGCAAAACAGCCGTCAATAGAGCAGGATGGAGTAATAACAGAAGCATTGTCGAATGCCATGTTTCGGGTAGAATTGGAAAATGGACATGTGATTACAGCCCATATTTCCGGCAAGATGCGTATGCATTACATTAAGATACTTCCTGGCGACCGGGTACGTGTGGATATGTCCCCTTACGACCTGACAAAAGGTAGAATTACATTTAGATACAAAAACTGAAATTTAATTTTTGATTTACGGTTTTTGATTTCGGATTTAGCTGTATGGCTTTTGATTGAAAATCGTAATGCGTAGATCATGAATCATAATAATTCAAATTAAAGGACCATGAAGGTAAGAGCGTCAATCAAGAAACGTAATGACGATTGCAAGATTGTAAGAAGAAAAGGCGTTTTGTACGTCATTAACAAAAAGAACCCTAAGTTTAAAATGCGTCAGGGTTAATCATTAATCTAGTTAAATTAAAAAAGATTTATGGCAAGAATCGTAGGTGTAGATTTACCCTCAAACAAAAGAGGAGAAATAGCCTTGACCTATATCTATGGTATAGGTAGAAGTAGTGCACGTGCTATCCTGAGTGAAGCCGGCATCGATTATGACCTGAAGGTGAAAGACTGGAACGACGACCAGCTCGGGGCTGTACGAAAAATCATTGGAACAGAGTACAAAGTCGAAGGTGAGTTGAGATCAAGCGTTCAGATGAACATCAAACGACTGATGGATATCGGTTGTTACCGGGGTATCCGTCACCGTTTAGGACTGCCCGTAAGAGGACAGAGCACGAAGAACAATGCCCGTACACGTAAGGGTAAGAAGAAAACTGTTGCTAACAAGAAAAAAGCAACTAAATAATTGAGTTGAATTATGGCAAAGAAGTCTACATCAAGTAACAAGAAGCGGCTGGTTAAAGTAGAAGCCGTGGGACAAGCACACGTTCATTCCTCATTTAACAACATCATCATTTCTTTGACCAATTCTACTGGTCAGGTGATTTCATGGTCTTCCGCCGGAAAGATGGGTTTCAGAGGATCTAAAAAGAACACTCCGTATGCAGCTCAGATGGCAGCTGCCGATTGCGCTAAGGTCGCATTCGATCTGGGGATGCGTAAAGCTAAAGTATATGTTTCCGGTCCGGGTAATGGCCGTGAATCAGCTATTCGTTCTATTCACGCCAGTGGTATCGAAGTAGCTGAAATCATCGATGTTACCCCGCTTCCACACAATGGTTGCCGGCCTCCGAAACGCAGAAGAGTGTAATAAAGCTAAAAGCTAAAAGCGAAATGCTAAAAGCAAGAAAAGGCCGAAAGCCTGTAGCTTATAGCTTGTAGCCTATAGCTTATGAATGTTGTGTAAATTTAAAGAATAGAAACAAATGGCTAGATATACAGGACCTAAGTCTAAAATAGCAAGAAAGTTCGGTGAGCCTATTTACGGACCGGATAAGGCACTGGAACGGAGAAATTATCCGTCAGGACAGCACGGTTTGGCTCGTCGCAGAAGAAAAATCTCTGAATATGGTGTTCAGTTGAAAGAAAAACAAAAAGCAAAATATACCTATGGTTTACTGGAAAAACAATTCCGTATCCTGTTTGAAAAAGCAGAACGTGCAGGAGGAGTTACCGGTGAAGTATTGTTGCAGATGCTCGAATGTCGTCTGGACAATGTCGTATACCGTTTAGGTATTGCTCCTACCCGTGCTGCAGCACGGCAATTGGTTTCTCATCGTCATATCACGGTGAACGGTGGTGTTTGTAACATTCCCTCAGCAGCTGTTAAAGCTGGGGATGTCGTTGCAGTACGTGAGAAATCCAAAGCTCTTGAAGTGGTAGCAGATAGCCTGCGTAGTAACCGTGTCAGCAAATATTCCTGGTTGGAATGGGACGGAGCTTCTATGAGTGGCAAACTGTTGAACGTGCCGGAAAGAAGCGATATTCCGGAAAACATTAAAGAGCAGTTAATCGTAGAATTGTATTCTAAGTAAAAAAAATTAAAGATATTTATGGCAATATTAGCTTTCCAGAAACCGGACAAAGTAATCATGCTCGAATCGACAGACAAATTCGGAAAATTCGAATTTCGTCCGTTAGAGCCAGGTTACGGAATCACAATTGGTAATCCGTTACGCAGAATCCTACTGTCTTCATTGGAAGGCTTCGCGATTACCGGAATCAAAATACATGGTGTAGAACATGAGTTTGCCACCATCCCCGGGGTGATCGAGGATGTTACCGAGATTATCCTGAATCTGAAGCAGGTTCGGTTCAAGAGAAAAGTGGAAGATGTAGAGGATGAGAAGCTGACGGTTCTGATCAACGGTCAGGAAGCTTTTAAGGCAGGGGATATCAACAAATTCCTCACAGGATTCGAGGTGCTCAATACTGAACTCGTCATCTGCCATATGGACCCTTCTGTTAATTTCCAGATGGAAATTACGATCCAGAAAGGGCGCGGTTATGTTCCTAGTACAGAAAATATGCCGGCAGAGGCCGAAGCGGGATTTATCCCTATTGATGCCATTTATACTCCGATCCGGAATGTAAAATATGAAATTGAGAACTATCGTGTAGAAGGTAAAACCGACTATGAAAAGTTGTTGTTTGAAATTGAAACCGATGGCTCTATCGCTCCTACCGATGCTTTGAAAGAGGCTGCGAAAATTCTGATTCATCACTTTATGTTGTTCTCGGATGAAAAGATTTCTTTGGAATCTGAAGACAAGTACGGTAATGAGGAATTCGACGAAGAAGTGCTTCATATGCGTCAGCTGTTGAAGACTAAATTAGTCGATATGGACTTGTCAGTGCGTGCATTGAACTGCCTGAAAGCTGCCGAAGTAGAAACACTCGGGGAATTGTGCCGCTTCAATAAGAACGACCTGTTGAAATTCCGCAACTTCGGTAAGAAGTCGCTGACCGAACTGGAAGCTCTGTTGGAAAATAACAACCTCGAATTCGGTATGGATGTTACAAAGTATAAATTAGATAAGGAATAACATCATGAACCATAAGAAGAAATTTAATCATCTGAGCCGGACCAGTGCACATCGGAAAGCCATGTTGTCCAATATGGCCGCTTCTTTGATTCTCAACAAGAGAATCAGCACGACAGTGCCTAAGGCTAAAGCGCTCAAAATATATGTTGAGCCTCTGATCACTAAAAGTAAAAACGATAACACCAATTCTCGCCGTGTTGTATTTAGTTACCTCGGACAGAAAGAAGCCGTTACCGAATTGTTTAGCGAAGTCGCACCGAAAATCGTGAATCGTCCGGGAGGTTATACCCGTATTCTGCGTACCGGTAATCGTATCGGTGATAACGCTGAGACTTGTATTATCGAATTGGTAGACTTCAATGCCACTTATACTGAAGTTAAACAGGAAGTGAAGAAAACAACTACCCGCCGCCGTCGTTCTTCAGGCGCTAAGAAAGCTGAAGCTACCGGGGCTGCAGTAGTTGAAGAAGCTCCGAAAGCAGAAACTCCTGCAGAGGAAGCTCCTAAGGCTGAATAATTCTTTTACAGGAATTCAGATAGAAGGCGGATCCTGAAGATCCGCCTTTCTTTTTAAATACAAAGCCATGAAAATCTTTTCTCTTTTTTTCTTGCTTTTATTTTTTTTCGCTTGTACGCAGCAGCAAAACGACAGCGAAGTGGTTTTAGCTGCAAGTCCGGAACAAACGCTGGATTTGGAAGGTGAAATATTACCTATACAGGAATTGATACCGATGAGTATCTGCCGTCTCGATACTTTTTTGGTGATACTGAATATGGAGGAGGAGAAAATAGTGAGGGTGTATCATGCGGATACCTACCGGTTTTTAGGGGCCTTTTTGGAAAAAGGACGAGGAGATGATGAAGTGATCAGCTGCCAGGAAATATGGGCAGCTCCCTGGAAGGGAAAAATGAGGCTGTGGTTGAAAGCTCCCCAAAATTTCATAGGAGTCGTCGATTTGGAAAGCTCTTTAACAGCAGGTAAACCTTGTTGGGAAAAGCAATATAAATTTATGGATCGGGGTATGGCCGATTTCTTATACCGCCCGGTTTTTGTCTTGAACGATTCGGTGTTTTGGATTTCCCGTGCCGAAAGGCCTTATGATATTATACCGAATCAGAATATTAGAAAAAATGCTGATGGTAGTATACGGATTCTGTCTATGCAGGGAACGACGCATGTAGGAGGTAAGAATTTGTATTGGTTGAGCTATAATTATGCTTCCGCTACCGTTTTAGATAGCGTATGGTATACCGATTATGACGACATCCGGGATTTTGATCAGCTTTTTCTCGGGGATGAAGCGATGTCGCCCGATCGCCGGAGAATAGCGGTGGCCTTTCGTAATATGAATCAGATAATACTATACGATTCAAAAATGCAAAACTTCCGTTGGCTGACAACGGGTAACGAATTGCCGTTATTGAATTCTTCCGAGTCATTCGGGGAAAATTATTCTGGAGTCGATTGTACCGATAAAACGGTTTTTGCCTACAGAGCTTTTCCCGAGGATCCGCGGCGTCCGGGCAAACTTGGCTTTTCGGTGGAGGTATTCGATTGGGAAGGGACTTTTAAATTTCAACTCAAACTTTCCCATCCCCTTAAATATCCTTTTTGGGATGCAGAGAAAGGTTTTTTATACGCTACGGATGAAGAAGACTGCATCCGGAAGTATGATGTCAGGGATTTTCTATAGTGGCCGATGCCCGGTTATTTTTGCAGGTCGAATCCGAGCATCATGCCGTCGTATTGTTGGGCTACTTTGTTGACAGCCGATAAAGTACTGCTCTTTGAATAACCCGACAGTAAAGTGACCAGTTTTAGTAATCGGTCGGCATTGAAGAGGAAAGTCGTGCCGTCTTTCTTTCCCGATAGTTGTACTTCGGTGTTTAATAAACCGAAATAACTTAACGTCAAAATTTGATTAGAGCTATCATAAGCATAGGTACCTTTCAATTCCTTTTTCCCTATTTGGCAGGTAAAGGTGGAATCATGGTTGAAAGTGTATGAGAAATTGCCGGTTCTGATTCCTGCTTTTTCATAAGCTTTTTCGAGTTTGCCTTCCATTGTTTCACCCAGGGCTATACCTCCTGCCTTTTGGAGTAATTCCTCACTTTTAAATTGGCAGGCTGCTCCTTTGTATTGCCAGGTCCCCTGCAAGTCTTCGAATTTGAGTGCTGTCGCTTCCTTTACGGCATCGATGACTTTTTGTGCTGTTTCTGATTTTAGGATGTCTTTCAGGCTCTGTGCTTCTGTTTTTTCCGGAAGGATGAAAAGTAAAGCCGAGACTATAAATAAGGTAACCGGGATCTTTTTCATATCTTTTAGATTATTTTTTGCAAAGATATAAGCTTCCTTCTTTATTTGATAAAATAATCGACAATTTACCGGATTTTATAGACTGAAATAATCACGTAATAGATACAGTTTATGTTTTATGTAAATTTTATAAATGAAAGTTAATTCTTCATTTTTTATTCTTCATTCTTCATTCTTTTGTCGTAACTTGTGTCAGCAAAATAGAATGTATAATTTAAAATTACGACAAAACGATGACACATATTGTAGATATTACAGGCCGCGAAATATTGGATTCCCGTGGGAATCCGACAGTAGAAGTAGATGTAACTCTGGAAAACGGAGTGATGGGGCGTGCAGCTGTTCCTTCGGGAGCGTCGACAGGCGAACATGAAGCTTTGGAATTGCGCGATGGGGATAAATCCCGTTATCAGGGGAAGGGTGTATTGAATGCTGTCAACAATGTCAATACAGTGATTGCCGATGCTTTGCTGGGATTCGATGTTACCGACCAGGCAGCAATCGACCGGTTGTTGATCGATCTGGACGGCACGAAGACAAAATCCAATTTAGGAGCCAATGCCATGTTGGGCGTATCTTTGGCTTGTGCAAAAGCTGCTGCCGGCGCTTTGGAAATTCCTTTATACCGCTATATCGGCGGATGCAATGCAAAAGTATTGCCTGTGCCGATGATGAATATTATCAACGGAGGTTCCCATTCCGATTCTCCTATTGCTTTTCAGGAATTTATGATTCGTCCGGTGGGTGCGAAAACCTTCCGGGAAGCTGTTCGGATGGGAGCAGAGATTTTCCATACCCTCAAAAAAGTATTGCATGATCGGGGATTGAGTACGGCTGTAGGAGATGAAGGTGGTTTCGCTCCTACCTTGAAAGGTACGGAAGATGCGTTGGAATCTATTATCGAAGCTATTAAAAAAGCGGGTTACAAACCAGGCGAAGAGGTGATGATCGGACTTGACTGTGCTTCTTCGGAGTTCTATAAAAACGACATTTACGATTATTCCATTTTTGAAGGGCCGAATGGAGCGAAACGTACTTCTACCGAGCAGGTACTTTATCTGGAAGAGTTGATCGATAAATACCCGATCGATTCAATTGAAGACGGTATGGCTGAAAATGATTGGGATGGCTGGGAAATGCTGACTGCAAAAATCGGTGATCGTTGCCAGTTGGTTGGAGACGATCTGTTTGTGACTAATGTCGAATACCTCAAGAAAGGGATCGAATTAGGATGTGCCAATTCGATCTTAATCAAAGTGAACCAGATCGGAACGCTAACCGAAACATTGGATGCTATAGAAATGGCTCAGCGTGCAGGGTATACGACCGTGACGTCCCATCGTTCGGGTGAAACAGAAGATGCTACCATTGCAGATATTGCCGTCGCAACAAATTCCGGTCAGATTAAAACCGGTTCGATGAGCCGTTCCGACCGTATGGCGAAATACAATCAGCTTCTGCGTATTGAAGAAGAATTGGGTGAAGATGCTGTGTTTGCCGGAAAGAAGTTCAATCTTAAGAAATAATACGAACGAAATAACGTATCCGGTTTTTTTAGTTACAGAGGTTACAAAGGTGAAAAGGGGTTCGGAAGTTTATCCCTAAGCCTTGTAACCTCTTGTTAATTGTATATTGAAAACAAATGGCTGTCAAAACCATCTTTTCCGTTTGAAGAAAAATAGCATCAGGATAACGATAGCGATCATGATCCCCCACAGGATAAAATAGGCATAGCGGTATCTGAGGAAAGGGATATAGTCGAAATTCATTCCGTAAACTCCTACGATAAAGGTGAGGGGGATGAAAATAGCTGAAAAGATCGTCAGCACTTTCATGACGTCGTTGACGTTATTACTGATGGTAGCATTGTAGCTGTTTTGTTGGTCGGAAAGCATGGTGTAGTAGATTTCGATAGCTTCCAGGGCTTGGGTAACCAAACCTTCCAGATCGCGCAGATAGCTGTAAGTATGATCGTTGATCAAGTCGGAATCGCAGGTGACGAAACGGGTCATGAGCTCTTTTACAGGACGGACATTATTCCGGACATAAGATAATTCGGTCTTATAGTGGTAAATATTCTCGACAAGCTCCTTCCCTGATGTGAGCAATAATTTTTCCTGTTCCTCGATCACATTACCTAATTTTTCGATATTCAATATATAATTATCGACCAAGGTATCGATCATCGCATAGCAGAGATAATCGGAGGATAAACTTCTGATTTTTCCTTGTCCGGCATATATTCTTTTCGAGACATCTTCGAAATACTCGTTATCCGTTTCCTGAATGGAAATCAGGTAATTTTTCCCGACAATCAACGAGATCTGATCGATCTGAACCTTACGGAGTTCTCGGTTGAAATTCAGGGATTTCAGGATAACGAACAAATGCTTGTCGTCTTCGATAAATTTGGGACGTTCGTCCGTATTCAGGATGTCTTCCAGGATCAGGGCACTGATGTCGAATTTCTTTCCGAGTTTGCCGATCAGGTTGGTATCCTGTAAGCCGCGCACGGAAATCCAGACCACATGGTCGTCGGAAAGGTATTCGGAAATCTTATCCAAAGCTTTCACTTCCCCTTCTTTGACATATTCGGCATTGTATTGGGTTACCCGAATGCAGCTGTAATCCATCTTTTGCCGGCCGATAAAGATCAGTGAACCAGGAGCAGCTCCCTTGGATTTTTGTTTATCTTTTAAAAAACGAGCCATAAATCAACTAAATAGGTTAAAAGTTATAAGCTAAGCTGTATGGTAAAACAAAAATAAGGTGAGTTCTATCAATTCAATTTATCCTCTTGTATCAGACAGCAGAACTCTTTAACTGCCCAATTTGTGAGTTTTAG